>NZ_SISL01000241.1:0-9043 GCF_004307965.1 Verrucosispora sp. SN26_14.1
AGATGTGTTAAGAGACAGGGCCGAGAGCGGCCTGGACGGCGCGGCCCAGGGCGGCGACCACCAGGCCGACCGAGGGGCGGACCACGGAGCTTTCCAGGCCCACCTCGCCGGAGAAGCCGGCACCACTGGCGATCTCCTCCAACCGGCGGAGGGCCTCGGTGGCGTCCTCGCCGGTCGCCCCCAGCGCCGACTCCATCCGGAGTACGGCGACCAGCGTCGCCAGGGCGGCGGTCCGCTCGTCGGGTGCTTCACCGGTCAGCGCGGCGGCGAGCCGTTGGCGGGTCTCCGCCTCCACCGAGGGGTCCAGCACCGGGTAGCGGTGCACGTGGATGAAGCCCATCTCCGTCTCGTCGACGTCTCGGACCACCCCGTGTGCGCACAGGTCACCGAGGACCTTGTCGCGCAGACCGTGCCGCAGCCGCTGCACCCAGGAGGACGGGCTGTGCGGGGTGTCCGCCGCGATCCGGGACAGCACGTCGTCGGTGATCGGCTCGCCCGTCGGTGTCGCGTCGACCACCGTCAGAGCGCCTTCGGCGTACGCGATCCGGCCCGCCAGGGCCAGCTCGATCAACACGGCGGCGGCCATGCCCAGGTCGAGGCTGATCCGGGGCATGGTCGCCTTGCCGGTTTCGTCGTCGTACGCCAGCAGGAGCAGTTCCTCGGCGAGCGGAACACCAGTCATGGCCCGAGACGGTAGCCGCTCGATGCCACCGCCCGCACGACAAACCCGCCACCACGAGCATGGTTGACGACGGACGGATCAGAACCGGGGCATGCCGCCGAACTGGCGGTCCCCGGCGTCACCGAGACCCGGCACGATGAACATGCTGTCGTTGAGGCCGTCGTCGATCGACGCGGTGACCAGGCGCAGCGGCAGGCCGGACCGCTCCAGCCGGGCGATGCCGGCCGGTGCGGCGAGTACGCAGAGCACCGTGATGTCGGTGCAGCCACGGTCGGCCAGCAGCCGGCAGCAGTGCTCCAGCGAGCCACCGGTGGCCAGCATCGGGTCCAGGACCAGCACCGGCAGGCCGCTCAGGTCGCGGGGCAGCGACTCCATGTAGGCGCGCGGCTCGAAGGTCTCCTCGTCCCGGGCCAGCCCGACGAAGCCCATCGACGACTCCGGCAGCAGCCCCAGCGCGGCGTCGGCCATGCCGAGACCGGCCCGGAGCACGGGCACCAGCAGCGGCGGGTTGGCCAGCCGGGTGCCCTCGGTGCCGGTCACCGGGGTCTGCACCGGGTACCGCTCGATCGGGAAGGAGCGCGCAGCCTCGTACACCAGCATGGTGGTGAGTTCGTGCAGCGCTGCCCGGAACGAGGCCGAGTCGGTCCGTTCGTCCCGCATGGCGGTCAGCCGGGACTGGGCGAGCGGATGGTCAATGACGTGTACGTCCACGATCGCTCAACCTACCCGCCCCGGACCCCGACGCACGGGCCCCGGCCCCGAGCAGCGACGTCGCTCACCCGGGACACCTGCCCGCCGTCATGATCAAGATCGGGTGGCTCCCGCCTGCGTAGACTTCGGCGCATGACGGCGACAGCGACGTCGGCCCGGTCGGACCTCTCCGAGCTGGGACGAACCGAGACCGCTCTGCGGACCTTCCTGCACGGCCTACCGGGCGTGGACCAGGTCGGCGCGGAGCAGCGGGCAGCCCAACTCGGCACCCGCTCCATCAAGACCACCGCCAAGGCACAGGCGATCGACCTCGCGATCCGAATGGTCGACCTCACCACGCTCGAAGGCGCGGACACCCCCGGCAAGGTACGCGCGCTCGCCGCCAAGGCGCTGCGCCCCGACCCGGCCGACCCCTCCTGCCCGCATGTCGGCGCGGTCTGCGTCTATCCCGCGATGGTCCCCCACGTGGCCGAGGTGCTGCGCGGCTCGAACGTGCACCTGGCCAGCGTGGCGACCTCGTTCCCGTCCGGTCAGGCGCCCTTGGAGATCAAGCTCGCCGACACCCGGGCCGCCGTCGAGGCGGGCGCCGACGAGATCGACATGGTGATCAACCGGGGCGCGTTCCTGGCCGGTCGCTACGCCGAGGTGTACGACGAGATCGTGGCGACCAAGGAAGCCTGCGGGGACGCCCACCTCAAGGTGATCCTGGAGACCGGCGAACTGGCCACCTACGACAACGTGCGCCGGGCCTCCTGGCTGGCGATGCTGGCCGGCGGCGACTTCATCAAGACCTCCACCGGCAAGGTCCCGGTCGCGGCCACCCTGCCGGTGACGCTGGTCATGCTGGAGGCGGTGCGCGACTTCCGGGCCGCCACCGGTCGACAGGTCGGCGTGAAGCCGGCCGGCGGCATCAAGACCACCAAGGACGCCGTCAAATACCTGGTCATGGTGAACGAGACCGTCGGGCCGGACTGGCTGTCCCCGGACTGGTTCCGCTTCGGCGCCTCCAGTCTCCTCAACGACCTGCTCATGCAGCGCACCAAGCTGACGACCGGTGTCTACGCCGGTCCCGACTACTTCACCCTGGACTGAACGCGATGTTCGAATACGCACCCGCCCCCGAGTCTCGCTCGGTGGTGGAGATCAAGCCCTCCTACGGCCTGTTCATCGACGGCGCCTTCGTCGACCCGGCCGACGGCGGCAGCTTCAAGTCGATCAGCCCCTCCTCGGAGGAGGTACTCGCCGAGGTCGCCGAGGGCGGCAGCCAGGACGTGGACCGCGCGGTCCGGGCCGCGCGGACGGCGTACGAGAAGGTCTGGGGTCCGATGCCGGGCCGGGACCGGGCCAAGTACCTGTTCCGGATCGCCCGCCTCATCCAGGAACGCTCGCGTGAGCTGGCCGTGCTGGAGTCGCTGGACAACGGCAAGCCGATCAGGGAGTCCCGCGACGTCGACCTGCCGCTGGTCGCCGCGCACTTCTTCTACTACGCGGGCTGGGCGGACAAGCTGGAGCACGCCGGGTTCGGCGCGAACCCGCGACCGCTCGGCGTCGCCGCGCAGGTCATCCCGTGGAACTTCCCGCTGCTGATGCTGGCCTGGAAGATCGCCCCGGCGCTCGCCGCCGGCAACACGGTGGTGCTCAAGCCCGCCGAGACCACCCCGCTGACCGCGCTGCTCTTCGCCGAGATCTGCCAGCAGGCCGACCTCCCGGCCGGTGTGGTCAACATCGTCACCGGCGCCGGCGAGACCGGCCGCGCCCTGGTCGAACACGACGGCGTCGACAAGGTGGCGTTCACCGGCTCCACCGACGTCGGCCGGGCCATCGCCCGCGCCGTCGCCGGCACCGACAAGAAGCTCACCCTGGAACTCGGCGGCAAGGCCGCCAACATCGTCTTCGACGACGCCCCCGTCGACCAGGCGGTCGAGGGCATCGTCAACGGCATCTTCTTCAACCAGGGGCACGTCTGCTGCGCCGGATCCCGGCTGCTGGTCCAGGAGTCCGTCGCCGAGCAGGTGTTGGAATCGCTCAAGCGTCGGATGGCGCTGCTGCGCGTCGGCGACCCGCTGGACAAGAACACCGACGTCGGTGCCATCAACTCCGCCGCCCAGCTCGCCCGGATCCACGAGCTGACCGAAGCCGGCGCCGCCGAGGGCGCGCAGCGCTGGTCGCCACCGTGTGAGCTGCCGGACCGTGGCTTCTGGTTCGCGCCGACCATCTTCACCGGCGTCACCCAGGCCCACCGGATCGCCCGCGAGGAGATCTTCGGCCCGGTGCTGTCCGTGCTGACCTTCCGCACCCCGGCCGAGGCCGTGGAGAAGGCCAACAACACGCCGTACGGGCTCAGCGCCGGAATCTGGACCGAGAAGGGTTCCCGCATCCTGTGGATGGCCGACCGGCTGCGCGCCGGAGTCGTCTGGGCCAACACGTTCAACAAGTTCGACCCCACCTCGCCGTTCGGCGGCTACAAGGAGTCGGGCTACGGTCGCGAGGGCGGCCGGCACGGGCTGGAGGCGTACCTCAATGTCTGAGCGGGTCGCGGTACGCAAGACGTACAAGCTCTTCATCGGCGGGAAGTTCCCGCGTAGCGAGTCGGGACGGTCGTATCTCGTGCAGGACTCCAACGTGTCGCTGGCCTCCCGCAAGGACGCCCGGGACGCCGTGGTCGCCGCCCGCGCCGCCGTGAAGGGCTGGGCCGGAGCGACCGCGTACAACCGGGGTCAGATCCTCTACCGCGTCGCCGAGATGCTGGAGGGCCGCCGCGACCAGTTCATCGGTCTCGGCGTACCCGCCGGCGAAGTCGACGCCGCCACCGACCGCTGGGTCTGGTACGCGGGCTGGTCCGACAAGCTGCCGCAGGTGTACGGCGGCGCGAACCCGGTCGCCGGCCCCTACTTCAACCTCTCCGCACCCGAGCCGACCGGCGTGGTCGCCGTGGTGGCCCCGGAGAGCCCGCCCCTGCTCGGCCTGGTCAGCGTGATCGCTCCGGCGATCGTCACCGGCAACACCGTCGTGGTCGCCGCCTCCCCGGACGCGCCGCTGGCCGCGATCACCCTCGCCGAGGTGCTCGCCACCTCCGACCTGCCCGGCGGTGTCGTCAACATCCTCACCGGGCGGCTGCCGGAGACCGTACCCACGCTCGCCGCCCACATGGACGTCAACGCGATCGACCTGACCGGGGTCACCGACGCGGACCTGGCGGTCGACCTGGAGATCAAGGCCGCGGAGAACCTCAAGCGGGTACTCCGTCCGGTGGGCTCCGGGCACGACTGGTCGGCTGATCCGGGGCTCGGGCGGATGACGGCGTTGCTGGAGACGAAGACGGTGTGGCATCCCAAGGGGGTGTGATTCCTTTCTTGCTGTGGGGGTTTCCGGGGGGAGCCCACCCGCTCCGGGCGGTCAGGCTTGATCCCTACGCGGGTGGGCTCCCCCCGGAAACCTGACCTGGGCGCGGTCGGAGTTCTGGTGGCGGCTTCGGGTGCCGCCTTTCGCTGAGTCACCGGTTGCGGGGGTGTTCGCGGGGCGTGCTCTCGCGCCGCCGGGGGCCGGGTGCGGCGATCATGGAGTGGGGGCGCGGGCAAAGGGTGCATATCCTGCCTGAAGCTCTGCCGGAGCTCCATGATCGGCGGGGCCTGCGGGGAGCGGGTGTGGGGAGCGGGTGTGGGAGGCGGGTGCGGGGCGGGGAGTCTACTACGGGGGGTAGGATTCAGGGGTGACTCGGCTGGGGGATCTTGAGCGTGCGGTGATGGACGTGCTGTGGGACACGGTTCCCGCCGCGTCCGACGGGGTGACGGTGCGCGAGGTCGCCGACGTGCTGGCCGGGCGCGAGTTGGCGTACACGACGGTGATGACGGTGCTGGACCGACTCGCCGGCAAGGGCATGGTGCAGCGCGAGCGGGAAGGGCGGGCCTGGCGCTATCGGGCCACCGCCAGCCGCGAGGCGTACATCGCCCAGATCATGCTCGACGCCCTGGACCTGGGTGGCAGCCGCGACGCGGCACTGGTCCGCTTCGCCCGCTCGGTGACGGGCACCGAGGCCGACGTCCTGCGGGCCGCGCTCTCCGCCGAGGCCGGGATGGCCCCGGGTACGCCGGACGGGCCGGGCGACGGTGCGGCGTTGACCGATCAGGTCGAGGCACCCGCACCGGAACAGGCGATCCGACGGGACCGGACGACCCGGCCGGGTCGGGCCGACGAGACCGCGGAGCGGTAGGGGCGACGACGTGGCGCAGACCGTGCACTTCGCCGCCGCGATGCTGGCCTGCTGGCTGATCGCGCAGGTACTCACCCGTTCCACCTGGACCTGGCGCACCCCTCGGGTCGCGATCCTCTGCTGGCAGGCGGTCGGCCTGGCCGCCGGCCTCTCCGCGGTGGGCCTGCCGATCGCGATCGGACTGGCCGCGTACGACCGGGGCACCGGCAGCGCGCTGCTGGCGCTCGCGAACGACCTGTGGCACAGCACGCTTCCGGTGGGCGTCGGCCCGGTGCACCTGGGGCTGGTCGGCGTCGGGTTCGGCATCGGCGCGGTGCTGCTGACCTCGACGGTACGCAGCATCCACGGCACGGTGCGCGCGCAGCGGCGGCACCGGGACCTGCTGGCTTTGGTGGCCCGGCAGGACCCCACCGTGCCCGGGGCGCTGGTGCTCGACCATCCGAGTGCGGCGGCGTACTGCCTGCCGGGAGTGAAGCCCCGGGTGGTGGTCAGCGCCGGCACGTTGAGTCTGCTCGACCGGGCCGAGCTGGAGGCGGTGCTGACGCACGAGCGGGCGCACGCCGAGGAGCGGCACGATCTGGTGCTGATGCCGTTCACCGCGCTGTGCCGGGCGTTGCCGTGGCTGCGCTGGGTGCACGAGGCGCACGAGCGGGTGTCGCTGCTGGTCGAGATGCGTGCCGACGACAAGGCTCGGGAGCTGCACGCGGAGGCCCCGCTGGCCGGTGCGCTGCGCCGGTTCGCCGCTGCCGAGAACCGGATCACGCCGGTCGGCACGCTCGGTCTGGGCGACCGGGACCTGGACGTACGGGTGCAGCGGCTGATGGTCGCGGAACGCCCCGCCCGGCTGATCGGTGCTACCGCGCTGACCGTGGCCACCACCGTGGCCGCCCTGCCCATCTCGCTGTTCCTGAGCTGACGACCGACGTGGTGTCCCGCGTACCCGCTCCGCGCTCGCGGGCGCTCGGCGCGTCCCGACTAGGCTGCCAGGCGATGTGCTGGCGGATTCTCCGGGGACGGACCGACGGTCGGGCACCGGTGCCCTGGTGAGCCGCCGCCCCTTCGACCCACGGCTGCTGCGCCGGGTCCCTGCGGCCCGACGCGACCTCGTGCTGCTCGCGCTGCTCGGGGTGCTCGCCGCCGGACTGGTCGTGGCGCAGGCGACCGCCCTGGCGATGCTCCTGGCGACCGCGTTCACCGGGCGGCTGGACCGCGTCGCGCTGGCCGGTCTGGTGGCCGCCGTCGCGGCCCGCGCGCTGGTGGTGTGGGCGCAGGGCGCGGTCTCGGCGCGGGCGGCGGCCACGGTGAAGGCCGCGCTGCGGGCCGATCTGCTGGGCGCGGTCGCCCGGCACGGTCCGGGCTGGGTCGCCGGCCAGCGGGCCGGACAGTTGGCCACGCTGGCGGGGCGTGGACTGGACGCGCTCGACGCCTACTTCACCGGTTACCTGCCGCAGCTCGTGCTGAGCGTCACGGTGCCGGTGGCGGTGCTCGGTCGGGTCGTCTTCGCCGACTGGAGTTCGGCGGTGATCATCGCACTGACCCTGCCGCTCATCCCGATCTTCGGAGCGCTGCTCGGCTGGCAGGCCCAGGCCGCCACCGAACGGCAGTGGCGGCGGCTGTCCCGCCTCGGCGGGCACTTCCTGGACATGGTGGCCGGGCTGCCCACACTGCGGGCGTTCGGGCGGGCCCGCGCGCAGACCGACGCGGTGCGGCGGATGGCCGACGGGCACCGGGTCGCCACCATGCAGACCCTGCGGATCGCCTTCCTCTCCGCCCTGGTGCTGGAGCTGGTGGCCACCCTGTCGGTGGCGCTGGTCGCGGTCCCGGTCGGTCTCCGCCTGCTCGACGGCGGGCTGGCACTCCAGACCGCGCTGCTGGTGCTGCTGCTCACCCCGGAGGCGTACCTGCCGTTGCGGGCCGCCGGCAGCCGGTTCCACGCCAGCATGGAGGGCCTCACGGCGCTGGACGAGGCGCTCACGCTCTCCGGTTCCGCGCCGACGCCCGTACCCCGCTCCGGTGCGTCGCCCGACGGGCGCGGCGAGATCCGGTTCGAGGCGGTGACGGTCGCGTACGAACGCACCACCGCGCTGCGGGACGTGTCGCTGACCATCCGGCCCGGCGAGCGGGTGGCGATCATCGGCCCGAGCGGCGCCGGCAAGAGCACCCTGCTCGGGCTGCTGCTCGGCTTCGTCGCACCGACCACCGGGCGGGTCACCGTCGGCGGTGTCGACCTGGCCGGCGCGGACGCCGACGAGTGGCGTCGACAGGTGGCCTGGGTGCCGCAGCGAGCCCACCTGTTCGCCGCGTCGCTGGCCGACAACATCCGCCTCGGCCACGCCGACGCCGCACCGGAGGCGATCACCGCAGCGGTGCGCGACGCGGCGCTGGACGAGGTGGTCGCCGCGCTGCCCGACGGCTTGGACACCGGGCTCGGCGAACGCGGGCACGGCCTGTCCAGCGGCCAGCGGCAGCGGGTGGCGCTGGCCCGGGCGTTCCTGCGGGACGCACCGGTGGTGCTGCTCGACGAACCGACCGCCCGCCTGGACGCCGCCGCCGAGGCGGCGGTGCTGTCGGCCACCCGTCGACTGGTGACCGGACGGACCGCGCTGCTGGTCGCACACCGCCCCGCGCTGCTGGAGGACGCCGACCGGATCCTGCGGGTCGAGGACGGTCGGGTCACCGAGCTGACCCCGCAACCGGCCGGGGAGGCCCGATGAGCACCGCTCCGGCCACCACGACCCGCCGTGTCGACTCGTCGCCCGAGGCGGCCGTACTCCGGTTGGCCCGGCCGTACCTGCGACGGCTGGTCGGAGCGGGACTGCTCGCGGCGGCCACCGAGTTCGCCGCCCTCGCCCTGATGGCCACCGCCACCTGGCTGTTGATGACCGCCGCCGGTCGGCCGGAACTGGACCGGCTCACCGTGGCGATCGTCGCGGTGCGGGCGCTCGCGGTGAGCCGGGGAGTGCTGCGCTACACGGAACGGCTGGCCGGGCACGACGCGGTGCTCCGGCTCGTCACCGACGTCCGGGCCCGGGTGTTCGCCACGCTCGCCGCCCGACGGGGTGCCCCGCCGCGCACCGGAGACGCGCTCAGCCGTCTGGTCTCCGATGTGGAGGCGGTGCAGGACCTGCTGCTGCGGGTACTCGTCCCGGCCGCCGCCGCGGCGACGGTGAGCCTGGTGGCCGTCGGCCTGACCGCACTGATCTCGCCGCCGGCAGCGCTCACCCTCGCCGTCGGCCTGCTGGTCGCAGGCGTGGGCCTGCCGCTGCTGGCCACCGCGTTGACCCGGCGGGCCGCCGCCGAGATGGCACCACTGCGCGGTGCCCTCGCCACCGACGCGGTCGACCTGACCCACGGCGCCGCCGACCTGGCCGCCTTCGGTGCCACCGCCAGCGCGCTCGACGCCGCCGGTGGGCGGGCCCGCCGTCTCGCCCGGCTGGAGC
>NZ_SISL01000242.1:0-9002 GCF_004307965.1 Verrucosispora sp. SN26_14.1
CGGTGCCGGACCGGCTCGTCGAGCTGCGGCGGTTGGCCGACGAGGGCCGTCCGGGCGCTGGCGACGCGCTGGCCGCCGTCGAGGCGTACCGGAGCGCGTTGGCGCGGGCCGAGAAGGGATCGCTGAACGAGGCCGGAGAGGTGGCTACCGCCTACCGGAGCATGCACGACCGGTTGGCGGCGTTGAACCTGGCGCATCTCGCACCGCCGACCTCGCCGACCGAGACGGACGTCGCGCCTGGCGTACCGGTGCCGGCGGCCACCTTCCCGGTGGAGCTGACTCCCCCTGCCGCACCGGCCCGGCCCCGACTCGCCGATCTGATGGCGGATCCGCAGGAGGTGCGGTGGGCCGAGCGGGTGGGGGTTCCGGCTGCCCAGGCCGCCCGACTGCTGACCGACGGACGCCTGCGGTTCGACCCGACCGAGGTCGACCGACTGTCCACCGCTCTGCGATTCGACGAGGACGAGGTCCGTGACCTGGTCGATCTGGTCGAGGTGCTCGGCATGGTGCCGCTCGACCTGCCCGCCAGGTCTCGGGCCATGGGGCTCGCCGGGCTGGGGCCACTCTTCGGTGTGATCCAGGAGTTGGCGGTGTCACCCGACGACGTCGCTGCGATCGGCGACGTGCTGGTGCGGGCTGCGGCGGGCTCCCGGGACGTCGAGCCCGACGAGGGGACCTGGGCCGACCGGTTGCGGTCGGAACTTGCCGACGCCGGGGTACGCACCAACAGCGATCTCGTGTGGTTCATGCGGTTGTCCCGGCGGCTGGAGTTGGCGCCCGCCGACCGGACGAGGTTGGGGGAACTGCGAGAGCTCGGGGTGTCCCTGGAACTGCTGCACGAGTTGCCCGACGAACACGTGCGGGCGGCGCTGGAGGGCCGGCGCCTGGCCGCGACGGGTGTGGCCACCTTGGCCGCTGCCGCCGGCCTGGGCGGTCCCGTCGCGTTGGAGGCGGCGGCCGAGCGGCTGGACGTATCTCCGATCGACCTGGCGGTGGCGCTCGGCGGCCAGCTCCGGGAGGCTGCGGGCGGGGTGCCGCCCACCGGCGCGAGGGACCAACTGCGGCTCCAGGGGCAGCAGGTGGCGGACCGGCTGTTGGACCGGTTCGAACCGGGCGGGCCCACGCTGAGCGACTGGGTGCGGTGGAGCGCCCGACTGGGCTTCCCGGTGGACCAGCTCCGCCCGCTGGCCTCCGCCCCGGTCATGTCCGGGCTGATCTGGGAGGCGCTCGGGGACGTGCCGAGGGGGCGGGTAGCCGACGCGCTGGTGCCGGTGTTCCCCGCGACGGCCGCGTCGGAACGGCTTGCCGCAGCGCTGGCCCGGCAGCGGAGTGCGGCGGTACCTCGTCCGGGTGAGCTGGCCGCCTGGGCGGCCCGGCTCGGCGTTCCCGGCCCGTACCTGCGTCGGGTCCTGGTGCGGTCAGACGTCGACGGAAGTGACGTGGTCGCGTTGGCCGACCATCTCGGACTCTCCCCTGACCAGGCGGCGGCCCTGGTCCGGCTGACCGAGGTGACCGGCCGGGTGCCGGGCGACGCGCTGGCTCTCGCCTACAGACTGGGTCTGCCGCACTTCCCCTATCTGCTGATCTGGCTGGCCGCGTACTGGGAGACCGACCCGCGCCGGTTGATGCCACTGCGTCCGCTGTTCGCGAGGATCAAGGAGCTGCCTCCGGACAAGCGACCCGATCCACGGCAGGTGGAGGAACTGGTTCGCACGTGGGCGGCATCGCATGCTCAGGACGAGGCTCTGCCCCGTTCGGCCCCGGACGACCTGGACTTCGACCTGTCGAACATCCTCGTCACCAGCGCCGACTTCGCCGACTTTCCGGACATCTCACACTTTACGCCGGCCTTTCCGGAATTTGGGGACCTCCCTCCGCGGCAGGTTCCGAGCGCGGACGCCAGCAGCGCGAGAAGCGTGCAGGGTGACCGACCGGCCGGTGCGCCCGTGGCCGACTCCGATAGTGACTCGACATCGGGATCAGAGAGCCTCCCGAGCATCTACCGGGGCTCTCTGCCCGGCAACTCGTCGGTGCGGAGCCCTTGGGGAGAGCGGAGGGCAACGGCAGAGCAGCGCGGATTGCTCGCCGCGCTGGACCACGGCAACGGATCGATTCTGATCGACTCCGATGACACCGCCCCGGACCGCCGGGATGTCGCTGCGCTGCTCTGGTTCGCGAGCAATGGCGTGGGCCCGGATGGAGTCGGGCTGCGGGTGGTGAGTCCGCTTCGCCAGAAACGGATGGCGGCCATCACCGAGCGGTACGAGGCGCTGCAGCGGTGGCAGGGCGTCCCCGGTCAGGCAATGACTGAGTTGTGGCGAGACGCCGACTTTGTCGCCAAAGATCCTGACCTGGGGTACCTGATCGGCCGGGTGGCGGTGGTCGCTGCGGCGGCCAGAGCGGCCGTTTCCGCCGTGACACTCGAGACCACCGCCTCGAACCGAGGCGAGGCCGTCCGCGCCGCCAGCCGTGCCGTCGATGCGTTGATCGATGGTGTGCGGTGGTGGACACAGCACCGAGCTGGCCGGTCGATACCTCCGGTCGATGCCGAGACGGTGGCGTCCGGAGACATCCCCGCGCTTATGGCTGACCTGCGCCACGAAGCAGGGCGGAGCCCGGCGTCACGAGGTGACGACTTCGGCCCGATGGTGGCGAAGCTTCGTGGACTACTCGACACGTTGCATGGTGCGGACTCGCCCCGGGACACCTATCAGGTGCTGACCGGACTTCTTCACACCGTGGTGGCGCAGTTCGCCCGCTTGGTCGTGGCAGCCGCCGCCGACAAGCCGGCATCGACGACGCTGGCCGCGTACGGCCTGGTGGCCCAGACGATCGGAAGCGTTCGCAACGTCGCCTTCGCGCTGGCGGACTGGGACCGGCTGGCCGGTGGCCTGACGGCGGTGCAGGTGAGCGGGGCCGCCGCCGACGTCGTCACCAGGGCCGAGGCCATCCGGGACACCTGGGACCAGGACGGGGACGTTCTGCTCACGTCCTGGTGGTCGGAGCGGATCGGTGTGTCCAGGGAGCAGGTCGAATGGAATTATCACGACCGACCCTGGTTGGATCACTCGGCGGTTCTTGAGACGGCCGAAGAGTTGCGGCTTGAGCCGGATCTCGTCTACGAGCACGCCATCCGGCATCAACACCTCTCCCGTCGGACTCCGGAACTGATCAGGCAGTGGAATCCGCACCACGCGAGCCGGACAGCGTACAAGTTGGCGGACGAACTGCAGGTCCCGGTACGGCTGCTGGAGCCGCTGATGAACGGGCAGCCTCCGGCCCGGACGCGTGAACTCCGCCGCCCGTTGGACAAACTGTCCGGCATCCCGCAGGCGTTCAGCGGGCACTCGGCTCGACGGCTCGCCTTCCTGACCGACCTCGGGGCCGGCATTCCCCAGACCATCGATCCGGATCAACTCCGTGTTCTGGGCGAGCAGTGGCTCACCGAGGTCCTGGCAATCGACCCGGTCGATCTGGAGTTCCTCGACCGCTACTGGTTCGACCGGCTGTACTCGGTGGTGGAACTGCTGCGTGAGCACTACGAGGAGCGCGAGCCCAGCGGCGGCTGGAGCGTGCACGACATCGAACTGCTCGCTGACGACCTGGGTCTCAGTAGCCTGTTGGTGACGGGCCTCAGCGTACGGATCGGCCGGGTGCCTCGAGAGTTGGTTGGCCAGGCAGGCGGCAGGATCGCCCTGTTGGTGGCCAGCCGGCTCCAGTCCGACCCGCGCGACCTGGCATCGATCCACGATCTGGTGGCGTCCGTGGATTCCGATGGGCCGCGGCACCTCATGGTGGATGCTCTGGTGGCCGAGCTTCGCCGCGCCGGCCGGGCACCCGCTCCCCGGCCGTCCCTCGCCAGTCGGCTGTTGCGTCTCGGTGTCGAGGCCAAGCGCCTCCCGCCCTCCCTCGGCGAGGTGACACGAGACGCCGGTATGTCCGTCGACGAACTGGTCGAGACGGCTGAACTGGCCGGCAACGTCGACCTTCGGACGGTGTCGGAGTTCGTCAGATTCGCGTTCGGCGGCGACCCCGGGAAGGCCGGTCCGAGCCGTTCGCCGGGCACCGGCGGTACGGCCACCTCCCGTGCTGATCTGTCGCCTCAGGTCGTGGCCGGTCAGCTGCGCGACTGGATCGGCCGACTCCACGACGAGTTCCAGGTCGAGCGGCACGACATGCCGACGGTGTTGCGGACCGCCAACCAAGGGCGGTGGACCTCGGCGACACTGACGACGCTGCCGGCCGACTCGGCCGACCGGGTTCTCAGGGCCCTGTCGAGCTTCTCCATCGAGGAAGTGGTCCGCGAACTCCACGACGTCTCCTACGACGAGGCCGACGTCGCGCAGATGCTCGACCGACTCGTTCCGATGGTGAACGGAGCGGTCGACGCCCGCATCGACGAGCTACTGCCGCTGTGGCTGGAGGCGGGCGAAACCCCTCCCATGCACCTGGAGCTGATGCTGCCGGCGACCGAGCCGGCGCAGTCGCCAGCGGCCTCCCCTGGGTCGTCGACAGGCTATCGGGCGCTGCGTCTGTGGGAGTACTCGCGCGTTGAGGACCTGGAGACGGCGGCGGACGAACTACGTCGACTGTGGCAGGCGGGTCACCGATCCGTGCCTGCCCTCCTGTCCGCCAGCCCCGAGGGCGGCTCCCGGGGAGAGGTCTGGATCAGCGAACTGGACCCACACCCGCTGTTGGTCGGCGCCCTGATCGCCGTGAACAGTCTGCCCGGCGGGCTGGCGGGGTATCCCGATCTCCTGGCGTACCTGGGCTACGAGGTCTCTCCGTACGACGTGAAGCGCTTGGACCGCCGAGTCAGCTGGGTCCGACCGTTGCGCCCAGAGGCGTTCGAGCCGTTGCCGGCCGGAGCGGCTCGGACCATGGTGATGACGGCGGCCGTCTGGCACCGACGACAGTCACCACAGTCTGATCCGGTGGCCCGACTGGAACCATCGACGACCTGGCTGCTCGGCGATTCCGAGCCCGGCCCCGGCCCGGCAGCGGCCTACCGGCTCGGCCCGCAGGATGTGGGAATCGGGGCGGGCAGCCTGCTCCGGTCGATCCTCGACGGCGCTCGTGCACAGGGCGTCGACCTTCCCGCCGGCGTACGCGACGAGGCGACGCTGATCGCGCGCGCGGTGCAGACCGTGCACGGCGATCCGCATCGGTTCGTGCTCCGCAGCATCGGCACGGTCCTCAGCGCCGACCTCGACGAACGGACGATGGTCCGACTCGCCGAAGTGCTCTGGCCCACCGAGCAGATCGGCCCGCGACGGGAGCTGCTGCGCTCCCGGATCGCGCTTGCCGCCGACCACGACGACCCGCGCCTCAACCGCCTCCTCGCCCTCTCGCCACCGCCGTCTGGCACCGGCCCGGAATGGATCGTGCGCCGCGCGACGACGAGAGAGAGCACCCGGACCCGCGAGGTGTCCCGTCTCCTGCAGGATGTGATCCGTGATCCGCGGCTCTGGGACTCGACGCTGCGCGAAGAAGTCACTGCGGTCCTCGCTGTCGCACTCGGCGTCGACCTGGTGGTCGTGGAGGACGACACTGCTCGTACCTATCCGGGTGGTGGCTCGACCCTCTATCTGCACCGGGTCGAGCGGGATCGTTTCCAGCCCTATCTTCCGGCCAGCGTTGCCGGCGGAGCGGTCGACCTGGGGGCCGCGCAGGGAATATTCGGCCACTACGACCCCGCCTCGGACGTGGTACGCCTTCCCGTCGTCCTGGCCGGTGCCGGTGGCCAGCAACAAGGTGGCCTGACCGCGCGCCTCCGCAGCGAGGAGCTGATCGGTCTCTGGGCGAGGCGACAAACCGGCCCCGTAGGTCCCTTGGTGTTGGTCATGGGCGGAGCAGCTCAGCAGGTCGGTACAGGCGATACGCTCGCCGCCCGATTCCGGGACCGACTCGGCCAGGGCGTCATCGCCAGTGCGGACGACATCGTGCTCGACACCGACGGGCGGGTGTCCGCGGTCGCGCTCCGCCACCTGCCCGACGGCACAGTCGACCGGGACAGTCCGGAGCGAAGCGAGTTCCGGTACTTCCCTCCCGACGGCGGCGCTCCCGTTCCGCTCGGCGACGACCTGGTCTCAGGGGCGGCGTCGGTCGGCCTACGGCTCGTGGTGGACCTTCCGCCGACCGAGGACACACCGACCGTCCTGGCCGTCCGGCCCGCCCCGGCAGCCGAGGTCGAGGCACTGGGGCCCCGCCTGTTCACGGACGGTGAAGGCGTCTTCCACATCGGTCGGCACGCCACACCGCCGGACGGGTGGCTGCCGCTTGGTGACGCCAGCCCGTACCTTGCCCTCCGCTGGCTGCGGAACGACGGGTCGGCGCGCGTGCCCGACGCAGCCGTCGAGCAACGGGACCTCCAGACCGTCGCGTCGGACGCCGTCGGACTCCGACTGGGTCAACGGTCGGTACGTGATCTGCCGCACCAGATGGCTTCGGCGCTCACGGAGCGGCCCAGGGGCGGAGTGCGGATGCACCGGCGGCTCCCCGCAGTGTTCTCTGGGGACGAGGTCGTCTTCGTCAGCCGTGCGGGTTGGGCACATGCCGCCACCGTGCGACCCAACGGCGAGTTGCTGGTCTACCGGCCCACGCATGACGACGTCTCGGTCGAGCGGATGTCCCATGCCCGGTTCGTCGACGAGTCCGGCCCCGGGTGGTACCTGGTCCGCAGTCGGCTCCGCAGTGACTGGGCTCCGGTGTATCCCGCCGACCGCCCGGCGGTTCCGACCGACTCGGGGTGGTCTGAGCGGCCGCCGGATGTGCTACCCACCCGGGTGCTGGAGGTCGAGCAGGAGCCCTGGAATGAGGAGGTGCGCGGGGCCGACACCCGTGGCGCCGAGGTGCGGCTGAATCCGCTGTGGATGCCCCTGGCCGAGTTCACCCCGGAGGTGTGGGCGGGACGGCCGGGGCACAAGTGGCTGTACCTGGTGCTGGAGCGTCGGGCGTACACCGGCGGCTCGGAGCCCGAGTCCTCTGCCGGACGCCCCGACGACCTGTTGGTCTTCGTCGGCTCGGAAGCGGCCTCCGAGGCGCTCTCCGATAGTCAGTTCAACGACCTGCTGGCGTCGATCCGGCAGGTGGATCCGGACATCACGCCGGGACTGGTCAGAGACATGGTCGACGGTCCCGGGCATCCTTCGCTGGGGGTGCGGTTCACTGCGGCGTCGCCGGGGCAGGGCACCGCAGTGGTGACGTCGGCAGGTGTCGCGGGCGAACTCCGCAGAGTCCCGGCAAACGGGACCTGGGAGATGAACGACTCCTCCGGTAGGTACATGCGAGGAGAACAGCGCTCGACCGACGCGACACAACGATGGATGCGGGTCGTCGCGCAACTCGTCGCAGATCAGGTGGGCGAGCCGGTCCTACCGCGGACGGTGCGGCTGGACGGCGGGATGACGGCGAGCATGAGCCGTCAGCAGATCCACTCCGGACTGTATTTCGCGCATCCCGATGACACCCAGGACACCGTCGCAGCGGTGCGGCGGATGCCTGCGTACGCCGGCTTCAAGTCCGTGTACGCCACCCTGGATCCGCGAACGCTCGAAGTGGTGACGAGGGCGGGACGGTTCGGTCCGAGGAATTTCAACAGCCAGATCGACCACGTCGAGGTGGAGACCCACACGAAGCTGTTGCTGGTGCTGTTCCTACCCGCCGATGCGGACGGGTCGGCGTCGGAGCGCGAGGCGGTGGTGCGGTTCGCAGGGCAGCTCCACGATGTCCGCTCCAGCGACATCGTGACCAACTACGGGGTTGCCCGAATTCTGCCTGACTTCGACGATGTGCAGTTGGGGATCCTGGCGACGGATGATCGCGGTGCACCGGTGGTGGCGCCGGATGGCTTTTTCGTATTGCTCAGCTCGGGTATGCACACCAGTGAGTTGGGACCGTCGGCGTCCATGTCCATGGAAGCGCTCGGTTCCTACCCGGATGCCTACGGTGGTGGGGAAACGGGTCAGCAGTACCCGGTTCCGTTCAGCGCACCTGGCATCGAGCTGCCGCCGGGCGCCGACTACGACCGGGGTGTGCTGGTGGTGGGCGACCTGGCCAGGTGGCGGGAGCGGCCGGAGGCCGGCGCGGTGGTGGAGGCTGCGCGAGTGTCGGCCCGACCGATCGTCGTCGCCGAGGTCGGCGCTGTCCCCGCTGCACGGGCTGCCGAGATGGCCACTTTCGCCGAGACGATGCAGCGGTTCGTGCAGTGGCGCCTTCGGCCCCTGGTGGTCACGACCGCGATTGTCGCCGAGCTGAGGGTGGAGGCGACGCTTCACCACGTACCGGTGGTGTTCGCAGAGACCTCCGGCGATGGCACGCGGTGGCACGCGGTCGACTCGGACGGCGTGGTCCGGTGGTCCACGTCAGTGTTCACGCCGGCACTCTTCGTGGCGGCCGGTGAATCCACGTCCGGGCCGGCGGTCGCGTCGCGGCCTGCCGATGTCGGTCAGGTGCGCCTGGCGGAGATGCGGGAGCATCTGGCCAGATGGGAGGGGCATCTGGGGTGGTTGCAGGCGGACGATCGGAGCGGTCGCGCGGGCGGGTCGGCGGATCGGCTCCAGGCTGAGTCGGAGATCGGCCGGTTGACGGCGCGTATCACCGAGTTGAGCGCGATCACCGCCCACTACCCGGTTGAGGAGACCGAACGAGGTCTGATGAGCTACATCAGGGTTCGTCGGCAGCCGGGTGGTGATCGGGGGTTCGACGAATATCGGGTGCTGATCGACGACTACTCGGGGGTGCGGAGCATCCACCCGGAGACGGGCGAGGTGACCGCTTCCTTCTGGTTGTCGAACGGCCAGTGGATGCCCCGCCTTCTGGGTGGCTCGCCCGATTCGACGGTGGTGCAGGACGTCCGGCGGACGCCGCCCATCCCGCCACCGGTTCCCGCCAGCAGGAACGGGGTCGAGGACGAGCTGGTCGTGACCCGGGCGCAGGCGCGGCTGGCCAGTTGGGCGGTGCCGGACCGGCTCGTCGAGCTGCGGCGGTTGGCCGACGAGGGC
>NZ_SISL01000243.1:0-8996 GCF_004307965.1 Verrucosispora sp. SN26_14.1
GCCGAACGCGGCGACCGCGCCCGAGGCGAGCAGCGCGGCCGTGGCCAGGCTCGCGGCACGGCGAGTGCGGAAGATCATTGAAGGGTCTCCCCCGTGGAGTGGTGTGAAGCGTACGGCCGGGGACGTTAGCGCTCAGGGATCACCCGCGCCACCCCGGTTCACACCCGCCACACGCTGCTCAGCTAATCGCGATTTAAGGTTTGTCCGGATTGATGGCTCTTGTTGCCCAGGGGAGCGCGACCCCGCACCGCTCCGGCGTCGCGCTTCGAACCGGATGGATGGGCGGGGTGAGCCGTTCGGATGATCAGCTGAGAAGCGGCACCGTTGGCGAACCGTGACCTTCCCGGAAACCGCCCGTGACCTCGGGGAGAGTCAGTTCGCCTCGACCAGCGGCAGGGAGCGGCCGGCACCGCCGCCGGGCAGCGCGATCGACGAGAAGTGCGACACCACCCGTTCGTCGGTGGGGTCGTCGGCGGGGGTGTGGTGCACGGCCAGCCGCTGGTAGAGCGTGTCCCGTTGCGCCGGGATCCGGTCGGCGGAGCGGATCATCCCGATCAGCTCGTGCAGGTTGGACCGGTGCCGGGCACCCGCCGAGGAGATGACGTTCTCCTCCAGCATGATCGAACCCAGGTCGTCCACGCCCATGTGCAGCGCGAGCTGCCCCACGTCCTTGCCCGTGGTCAACCAGGACGCCTGCAGGTGCGGCACGGTCTCGAAGAAGAGCCGGGCCACCGCCACCAGGCGCAGGTACTCCAGCGTGGTCGCCTGGGTCCGGCCCTTGAGGTGGTTGTTCTCCGGCTGGTACGTCCACGGGATGAACGACCGGAAGCCCTGGGTACGGTCCTGCACGTCGCGGATCATCCGCAGGTGCTCGATCCGCTCGGCGGCCGTCTCACCGGTGCCCATCATCATCGTCGCGGTCGACTCGACGCCCTGCCGGTGCGCCAGCTCCATGACCTCCAGCCAGCGCTCACCCGACTCCTTGAGCGGCGCGATCGCCCGGCGCGGGCGCTCCGGAAGCATCTCGGCACCGGCACCGGCGATCGAGTCCAGCCCGGCGGCCTTGATCCGGGCGATGGCGTCGTCCAGGCTCACGCCGGAGACCTTCGCCATGTGCAGGATCTCGCTCGGCCCGATCGAGTGGATGGCGAGCTGCGGGTACGCCTTCTTGACCGAGGAGAACAACTCCTCGTAGTACTCCACCCCGTAGTCCGGGTGGTGGCCGCCCTGGAGCATGACCTGGGTCGCGCCCAGCTCGACCGCCTCGCCGCAGCGGCGCAGGATCTCCTCGGTGGGGTGGGTCCACCCCTCCTTGTGCTTCGGAGCCCGATAGAAGGCGCAGAACTTGCACGCCGTCACGCAGACGTTGGTGTAGTTGATGTTGCGGTCGATCAGGTAGGTGACGACGTTGTCCGGGTACCGCCGACGGCGCACCGCGTCCGCGGCCTCGCCCAGCGCGTGGAAGGGCGCCTCGGTGTAGAGCAGCAGCGCCTCCTCGGGCGTGATCCGCCCACCGTCCGCGCCACGCTGCAGGATGTCGTCGATCTCCCGGCTCGTCGTCACGCCACCGAGCCTACGTCGCGACTCCCACCGACCACCTCCAGGCCCGGCCACCCTGTGACCAAGATAGGACCAGCACCCACCGCCGCAGCGCGGATCTCGGTGCGAAACGGCCCCCGGAAGGGCGGTGTCGCACCAAGATCTCTCGGGTGCGCCGACGAGGCGGGGCCGCCCGCGTCCCTCGGGACACGAACGGCCCCGTCGGGCCTCGACCTGGTCGGATCAGGAGCGGTACGCCGCCAGCAACATGGTGTACGCGGCGTGCCCTTCCGCGTTCGGGTGGAAGGTCTCGGTGAGGCGGGTCAGGTTGACGCCGTGGATGAACGGCCTGGGGCTGCACGCCTCGTAACCGGCGAGGACCGGACGCATGTCGACGAAGGTGACGCCGGCCCGGCTCGCCGCCGCGCGGGTGCCCTCGGCCACCGCGTCGGCGTTGCCGTTCATGAAGGTGCGCTTGGCGGCACTGGGGCTGATCGCGCCGCAGGAGCCGGTCGGGGCGACCAGCCTCGGGTAGCCGAGCACGACCACCTTCGCCTTGGGCGCCCGGCGCTTGATCTCGCCGTAGAGGCCGGCGAGCTCGCCCACCATCTGGTTACGGGCGTAGTACGAGGAGTACATGGTGGCGGTCTCGCAGTACCACTCGCTCTCGGTGAGGCAGCCCGTCGCCACCGAGGAGAACTGCGCGTCGTTGCCGCCCACCGTGATGCTGACCAGCACGGTGTTGCTGCTCAACGCGGAGAGCTGCTTGCTGCGCACGTCGGCCATGGTGGCACCGCTGCAGGTGACGTCCTTGAGCGTGTACCCGCCGACGCTGGAGGCCAGCAGCCTCGGGTAGCTCCTCGGACTGCGCAGACATGCGCCACTTGCCGAGTCGTACGGGAAGGCCCCGACGCCGGAGGCGTACGAGTCGCCGAGTGCCACGTACTCCTGGGGGGCTGCGGCGCGGGCCGGTGCACCGACGACCGCCTCCATGGCGATGAACGCCATGGCTGCGGCAACCACCACCGAGGTGAATTTGCGCATGGCTTCCTTCCTGAGTGTGAAGCCGGAACTGGCCGGGATGGCCGCATCAGCGCTCCTCCAAAGCGGACCAAGTCGGTCCAGCCATCGAGAACCGGACGATGCTCTCGTTCATCCCTCGGCGACACAGACGGTGCGAAGCCCGCGCATGTTCAGGTCCCGGTCGGCGATCTTCCGACCGAGCGGGTGACGCGGGTGGCCTCAGGCGTCGTAGTCGACGGTGACGGTGTCGGTGACCGGGCTGGACTGGCAGGTCAGCACGTAACCGGCGGCCACCTCGTCAGGCTCAAGCGCGTAGTTGCGGGCCATCTCGACCCGACCGGAGACCACCTTCGCGCGGCAGGTCGAGCAGACGCCGCCCTTGCAGGCGTACGGCAACTCGCTGCGGACCTTCAACGCCGCGTCCAGGACCCGCTCGTCGCGGCGCATGGTGAAGCGCGACGAGCGGCCGTCGAGCAGGATGGTGACCTCGGTGCCGGTGCCCGGCTCGTCGCCCGGACGGCGGACCGGCTCCGGTGGCGCGTCGACGTGGAACAGTTCCGTGTGCACCGCCGACTCGGCGACGCCCCGCCCGACGAGCACCGTCCTGGCGTCCACCACGAGCCCGTACGGGCCGCAGAGGAACCACTCCTCGATCGCGTCACCGGGCACCACGGTGTCCAGCAACCGCCCCAGACGCGTGGCGTCGATCCGCCCGGAGAGCAGCGGCGACTCGGTCTGCTCCCGGGACAGCACGTGCACCAGGTGCAGCCGGGTCGGGTAGCGGTCCTTCAGGTCGGCCAGCTCCTCGGCGAACATCACCGAGTTGGCCGTGCGGTTGCCGTACACCAGGGTGAAGGTGCTGGCCGGCTCGACGGCCAGGGCGGTGGCGATCAGCGACAGCACCGGGGTGATCCCGGAGCCGGCGACCACCGCGCCGTAGCGACGGACCCGGTCCCGGTCGAACGCGGTGCCGAAGTGTCCCAGCGGCGGCAGCACCTCGACGGTGTCGCCGCGCCGCAGCACCCCGCAGGCGTACGCCGAGAACGCCCCGCCGGGGATCTCCCGCACGCCGATCCGTAGCCGCCCGTGCCGGGCCAGGTCCTGCGGGATCGAGCAGATCGAGTACGACCGGCGCACGTCCTGGCCGGCACCCCCACCCTCGGCGGGCAGCCGTACGGTGAGGTGCTGGCCGGCCTGGAAGGCGAAGGTCTCGCGCAGATCCTCGGGTACGTCGAAGGTGATCGCGACGGCGTCGGCGGTGAGCCGGTCCACCGCGACCACGGGCAACGGGTGGAACACCGGGCGGCGGCGGACCGGACGGGTGATGGTGACAGTCACAGCGCCTTCACATGGTCGAAGGGTTCGGAACAGGCGCGACAGCGCCACAGCGCCTTGCACGCGGTGGAGCCGAAGCGACTGAGCTGCTCGGTCTCCGGCGAACCGCAGCGTGGGCACCGCACGGCGAGGGTCAACGGGACCACGCCGTCGCGGGGTGCCGCCTGCGGTGGGGCGATGCCGGCGGCGGCCAGCTTGGCCCGGCCGGCGTCGCTGATCCAGTCGGTGCTCCAGGCGGGAGTGTGCACCGTACGCACCTCGGCGTCCGGATGTCCGGCGGCGGCCAACGCCCGCCGGATGTCGGCCCGGATGACGTCCATCGCCGGGCAGCCGGTGTACGTCGGGGTGATGGTCACCACGACGTGGCCGGTGGCCGCATCCTCCTCGACCGCCCGCAGGATGCCGAGGTCGTCGATGGTGACCACCCGGATCTCGGGGTCCACCACCGACGCGACGGCCGTGCGCGGGTCGGTCATCGCGGCGGTCCGTCCGCGCTCACCAGCGCGCCCCGGGGTGCGCGCGGTGCAGCACCTGCATCTCGGCGAGCAGGTACGACAGGTGTTCGGTGTGCACGCCGTCCCGCCCGCCGGCCGGCGCCCAGGCCGACTCGGGCGCGGTGAGGGTCGCCTCGGCGAGCACCCCGGTGACCGTGCGGTCGAATCCGTCCCGCAGGGTGGCCGGGTCGACCGGCGCATCCGGCCCGGGGGTGAACAGCTCGTCGGCGTACGGCCAGACCTGGTCGACGGCGGCCTGCATCCGCCGGTGCGACTCGGCGGTGCCGTCGCCGAGCCGCTTCACCCAGAGCGCGGCGTGGTCCAGGTGGTAAGCGGACTCCTTGCGGGCCTTGCCGCCGATCGCGGCCAGCCGCTCGTCCGCGCAGCCGGCCAGCGCGGTGTAGAGCGGAAGCTGGTACGCCGACAGCACGAGCAGCTTCGCCATGGTCACCGCGAAGTCGCCGTTCGGCAGCTCGACCAGCAGGCAGTTGCGGAACTCCCGGTCGTCGCGCAGGTACGCCAGCGCGTCCTCGTCGCGGCCCGCGCCCTCCAGCTCACCCGCGTACGTCAGCAGCAGCCGCGCCGCACCGAGCTGGTCGAGGGCGATGTTGGCCAGCGCGATGTCCTCCTCCATCTCCGGGGCGCGGGTGGTCCACTCGGCGAGCCGCTGCGCCGCGATCAACGCGTCGTCGCCGAGCGCCAGGGTGAAGGCGAAGGGACCGTTCACAGGTGCGCCACCCCGTCCGGCACCTCGTAGAAGGTGGGATGGCGGTAGACCTTGTCGGCGGCCGGGTCGAAGAAGGCGTCCTTCTCGTCGGGGCTGGAGGCGGTGATCGCGCCGGCCGGCACCACCCAGATCGACACCCCCTCCTGACGGCGGGTGTAGAGGTCCCGGGCGTTGCGCAGCGCCAACTCGGCGTCGGGCGCGTGCAGGCTGCCCACGTGCGTGTGCGACAGACCCCGTCGGGCCCGGACGAAGACCTCCCAGAGCGGCGAGGTTTCCCTGCCAGCACTCGTCGCGCTCACTGTGTTGCCTCGGTTCGCGACTGCGGGGCTCGCAGAATCGGCTCACTCCTCGCGCTCACGGTGCCACCTCGGTTCGCGACTGCGGGGCTCGCAACACCGGCTCACTCCTCGCGCTCACTGTGTTGCCTCGGTTCGCGACTGCGGGGCTCGCAACACCGGCTCACTCCTCGCGCTCACGCCGCCACCTTCTCGTTGGTCCGCCGCTTCGCCGCGTACGCCTCGGCGGCCTCGCGTACCCATGCGCCGTCGGTGTGCGCCTGGCGGCGGTGCGCCATCCGCTGCCGGTTGCACGGCCCGTTGCCCTTGATCACCCGCATCAGCTCGGCGTAGTCGGGCTGGGTGTAGTCGTACGCCTGGCGCTCCTCGTTCCAGCGCAGGTCCGGGTCGGGAATGGTGAGCCCGAGCGCCTCCGCCTGGCCGACGCACATGTCCACGAAGCGCTGCCGCAACTCGTCGTTGGAGAAGCGCTTGATCTTCCAGGCCATCGACTGGGCGGAGTGGGTGGAGTCACCGTCCGGCGGGCCGAACATGGCCAGCGACGGATACCACCAGCGGTCGACCGCGTCCTGCGCCATCGCCCGCTGGGCCGGGGTGCCGTGTGCCAGCACGTGCAGGATCTCGTAGCCCTGGCGCTGGTGGAACGACTCCTCCTTGCAGACCCGGATCATGGCGCGGGCGTACGGGCCGTAGGAGCAGCGGCACAACGGCACCTGGTTGACGATCGCCGCGCCGTCCACCAGCCAGCCGATGGCACCGACGTCGGCCCAGGTCAGAGTCGGGTAGTTGAAGATCGAGCTGTACTTCTGCCGGCCGTCGAGCAGGAGCTGGACCAGTTCGTCCCGGCTCACCCCGAGGGTCTCGGCGGCGGCGTAGAGGTAGAGCCCGTGACCGGCCTCGTCCTGCACCTTGGCGAGCAGGATCGCCTTGCGCTTGAGCGACGGCGCCCGGCTGATCCAGTTGCCCTCCGGCTGCATGCCGATGATCTCGGAGTGCGCGTGCTGGGCGATCTGCCGGATCAGCGTCCGCCGGTACGCCTCCGGCATCCAGTCGCGCGGCTCGATCTTCTGGTCGGCCTCGACCACGGCCGTGAAGTACGTCGCCAGGTCGGTGCCGGGTTCGGCGGCCGTCCGTCCCTGTTCCGCCGCGGCGCGCAGCGCGGCCTCCGCCGCCTCGACCTCGCCGAGCAGGCCGCCGGGCGGGTCCTCGCCCGGGAAGTCATTGCCATACATGGACTCAGTGTTACAGCTTGCGACCAGCGGCACCAGAGGGGTGTCATAGAAATACGAGATGCCCGAGCGTTACCGGCCGCACGCCACGAGTAGCGTTCGTCGCTGTGAGACGGGTCACAAACGAGCCACAAATCCTCGCAACAGCCGCGTAGCGGGTTCTTATCCCGCCTTCCCCGCGAGTTGGCCAGTGTCGGATCCTGGCGTCACGCAGATCCGGACGTAGACTTCGCAGGTCACACCGATCGGTGCCGAACGATCGCCTGCCTTCAGGGGCACATCCCCCGCCTCCGCAAGCGATCCATACCGGTCAGTCCTGGCAACAAGCCGGTCCCCCCGGCCCTGACATCTGGAGCTCACCCGCTCATGCGATCTCGCGTGATCATGGTGTTCGCCGTCACGGCGGTGCTACTCGGCGGCGTCATGCTGGTGCCGGCCGCGTACGCCCGGCTCTCCGGCGACGAGGCGAACGCCGCCCAGGAGAGCGTCGCGGCGCCGCCGCCCGCGCCACCGCCGCCACCGACCCTCGCCGCAGGCAAGGTCTCGGTGAACTTCGAGGGCGAGTTCTTCTCGTGGGCGCTGATGGACCGCGAGTCGGGCAAGATCTCCGGCTCGAAGAACATGGCCGCGACAAGCTCAACCGAGTCGATGATCAAGGCCTGGATCGTCGCCGACTACCTGCGCCAACTCGGCGACGAGGAGCCGACGGCCGCGCAGAAGAAGGCGGCCAGCAAGGCCATCCGGGACAGCGATGACTCGTCGACCAACTACATCTACCGCATGGCCGGCGGCTCGTACGCGGTGCCGGCCGGCGGTCAACCCGGCCCGGTGATCAAGCGCGCGATCAGCATCTGCGACCTCACCGACACCAAGCGGGGCAACGTCAAGGGGTACGAGGGCTGGTGGAGCTTCACCAGGATGTCCCCGCGCGACGCGGTCCGACTCGGCGACTGCATCGCCGACGGCCGGGCGGCCGGCCCGAAGTGGACCGAATGGGTGCTCTCCGAGATGAGCAAGGTGCGCGGCACCACCGCCGACAAGGACCAGCACGAGGAGAAGGGTTGGGGCGGCGGCCGATGGGGCATCATCGACGGCCTACCTGAGTCGATCACCAGTCAGGGCCCGGTCGGCATGAAGAACGGCTGGACCCGCCTCTATTACGACCGCAACTGGCACGTCAACTGCCTCGCCGTCACCGAGAAGTGGAGTCTGGCCGTCATGCTTCGCTATTCGATCGCCGAGAAGCTCGACTACGGGGCCGACGTCTGCGCCAGCGTCGCCGCCCAACTGGTGACCCCGCAGCCCGGCGGTGCGCTCAAGGTGCCGCAGCAGCCGGTCGGAAAGCTCTGATGGCCGCCCGCAAGCGCGACCGGGAGGGCGGAACATCCCCGCTACGGCTGATCGCGATCGCCTGCGTACTGCTCGGGCTGGTCCTGGTCTCCCTGCGCCTGCTCCCCGGCTCGCCCTTCGAGTCCCGCGCCGCCGCCGAGTGGGGCCGGTCCGATCCGCCGGTGTCCCGCGACGGCTCGCTCACCGACCGCCACACGCGTCCGTCGCCCTCGCCCAGCCCGTCACCGGAGCCCGAGCCGCTGCCGTTCGCGGCGAAGCAGCTCGACCTGGACATCGACGGCTGGTACGGCTGGAGCGTGCTGGACCGCCGTTCCGGCGAGATCATCGGCTCGGACAACATGGACGAGACCAACACCACCGCCTCGCTCATCAAGTCCTGGGTCGTCGCCGACTACCTGCGCCGCACCGCGAACGCGGGACAGACGCCGAGCGACGCGAAGCTCGACGACCTGACCAGGATCATCCGGGACAGCGACAACACCCGCACCGAGCAGCTCTACACCCAGATCGGGCGGGCCGCGTCGATCAAGCGGTTGCTGTCCGTCTGCGACCTGACCGACAGCAAGGTCTCCAGTGACCTGGGGTGGAGCCGTACCGAGCTGTCTCCCCGCGACACCGCACGGCTGGGCAACTGCATCGCCGACGGACGGGCCGCCGGCCCCGAGTGGACCAAGTGGCTGCTCAAGGAGATGCGCCTGGTACGCGGTGCCGGCGACTTCGGCATCCGCAAGGCGTTCCCGGCCGACGAGGCGAAGCGGATCGCCATCAAGAACGGCTGGGTGGACCGCACCCAGGAGCAGGAGATCCACGTCAACTGCCTGGCGGTCGGCGACACCTGGACGATGGGCGTGATGCTCCGCTACCCCATCGCCAAGGGCTACGAGTACGGCATGGACAACTGCCAGGAGATCACCGAGGCCCTGCTGACGCGTACCTGAGGGTGCGGGTGGTCAGCAGCCGACCGCAGCGCCGGCGGCGGCGCACGGCGGGGGCTCGACGGCGG
>NZ_SISL01000244.1:0-8938 GCF_004307965.1 Verrucosispora sp. SN26_14.1
GCTGCCGGGCGCGGGGCTGCGAGTCGGCCCGGGCGGTCCAGGCGGACCGGGTCGGTTCGTCGGTGCCGTACCGCCAGAACAACTGCGCGGCGGCCCGGTCGGCCGGCGGGTAACGCAGCAGCCCGGCACCGGCGTGCAGGCGCAGCAGCATCCGCAGGATCTCGGCGGCGTCGTGGTCGTGCACGCCGCGCTCGTACCCCTCGTCGTAACGGGTCTCGGCGATCCGCCGCACCAGGTCCCGCAGCCCGTTCGCGTCCACCGCCGCGGTGTGCAGCGCGTCCAGGGTGAGCCCGTCACGACCCGCCTCGGCGGCGGCCAGGATCGCCGTGGCCAGGTACTCGGCCCGGTACACCTGCGCCGACTCGGAGACCAGCAGCTGGTCCCAGAACCGCCGGGTCTGCTGGAACTCCTCGTCGCGCACCGGTGCGCGGTAGTCGGTGCCGGTCACCGCCACCACCATGCGGCCCTCGGCCGGCACCACCGCCACGTCCACCGGTTGCGTGTTCACCGCGAAGCGGTGCCGGCCCAGCCGGATCGTCTCGCCACCGTCGGCGTACAGGTCGAGGCGGTCGCGCAGACCGCGACCGGACTCCTGGCGAGCGGCCCGGATCCGGCCGTCCAACTCCTCGGCCCGCACCGCGTCGCCGAGGGTACGCAGTTCCTCCACCACCGAGCGGAGCTTGCCCACCATCGGGTCGGCCGCGAAGTAGGTGTTGATCTCGTCCAGTGAGCCGAGCGTGCCGGCCCGCCGCTGCACGCTGACCAGGATCCGCTCGGCCGACCCGACCAGCCGGTCGGCCCGCCGGGACCGCTCGTCCAGCAGGGCCTGCTTGCGCGCCGAGAACGCCTCGTAGATGTCGGTACGCCGGGTCGACAGCTCGGTGAGGAAGTCGTCGAACTCGCCGAACCGGGACTCCAGCTCCTCCACGCGCAGCAGCAGCCGGCCGAGTTGCTCGTCGCAGCGTTCGGCGGTGTCCGCCGCCGCCAGCGCCCCGGTCACCGCCTGCCCGAGCAGGGCGAACTCGGCGGCGAAACCGGCCCGGCCCTCCACCGCGGCCAGTTCCTGGCGTCGCTTGTCGAGCACTGCCCGGGCCCGGTTGACCGCGCCCAGCACCTCACCGACCCGGCCCAGGATGCCGGTCCGTACGGTCGCGTCGGCGATGTCCAGCCCGCCGACGACGTCGGTGATGGTCTGCAGGCCGTCGGTACGGGCGGCCAGCTCGTCGCGGACGGTGCCGGCCTCGGCCACGGTGCCGATCTCGGCGGCCCGCGCGGCGAGTCGATCCACCTCCTGCTGGTAGCCGGTGAACGCCTCGTCACGGCGGAGGAACTCGACCGCGCGTCGACCGGCGACCGACAGTTCCTCGTCCAGCCGGGCGGCCAGCTCGTCGATCCGGTCGTGGTCGACGTACCGCAGTTCGCGCAACGACTCCAGGTGTCCGCGCGCCCGACGCAACCCACCGAGCTGGGTGACCCAGTCGTCGGCGGTCAGCGGCGCCTCGCCCCGGGCCCGGCGGGCCAGCGAGGCGATCTGCTCGGCGCTCTCGTCCAGCTCGGCGCGGGCCTGCTCGGTGAGCGTACGGACCTTCTCGTGCTCCTCCAGCACGGAGCTGGCGGTACGCCGCAGACCGCTCAGCGGGGTGGCCAGGTCACCCAGCTCGTCCTCGCCGAGCCAGTGGAAGTGGTCGGTGATCCGGGCACAGGCCGCGATCAGCGCCTCGTACACCCCGGCGGTGGCGCTGCCCTGCACCATCCGCGCCGCCGAGAGGCAGTCCGAGATGCCGCGTACCAGGTCGGCGTTGCCGATCCGCTCCAGCGGACCGGTGCCGGCCGGCTGCGCCGCCGCGTACGCGTCGGAGACGTACGGCGTCTGCCAGATCTGCATCGGGTGGACCCGGGTCGGCTCCTCGGAGACGGCCCGGAACACCACGAGCGTGCCGTCGTCGAAGAGGGAGAAGCCGTGGCACGGGATCGGCGCGGCCACCTCCTTGCGGATCGCGTTGTACGGCAGCAGCAGCGAGCGCCCCTCGGCCCGGGCGTGGAAGACGTAGAGCACGTCCTCACCGTTCGGCGAGCGCACCACCCGCTCGAACTCCAGGTCGGCGACCTCGGTGTCGAAGGTGCGGGTGACGCCGGTCGCCAGGTGGTACCCGCCCGGGAAGATGATGCCGTGGTCCTCGGGCAGCCGCTGGCAGGCCACCCCGATGCCGTCGAGGCGGACCACCTCCCGGGTGAGCGTGTTGAAGACCAGGTGCCGCCACTGTGTCTCCTTGTACGGCAGGATCCGCAGCAGGATCAGCGGACCCACCCGGGCCCACTGCACGTCGGCGTCGGCCAGGCTCTGCAACGGCTCGTCCACCGGCTCGCTGTAGATGCCCTCGCCGACCTCGGTGTTGTTCTCCACCTTGACGGTCAGCGTGCCGCCCACCGTCTCGACGAAGACCTCGCCGTCGATGTCGATGTGCGGGTGCCGGCCGAGGACGTGGTCCTGCCGGGTCGTCTCGATCCACTCGAAGTCGTGGCTCGGCGGGAAGACGTGGTCCCGCTCTCCCCGGCTGTCCAGGTACTCCGGGATGCCGTCCACGCCGACCTGCCAGCGCAGCACCCGGATGTCCTCGGTACGCGGCCCGGTCTGGAACACCGCCAGCAGCCGGGCGTCGACGCGGCGCAGTTGCAGCAGGCGCGCCTGCCGGTAGTAGCGGTACAGCTCGCCGAAGTCCCGGACGAACTGCGGGTGCCGCAGCAGGCCGGGCAGTTCGTCCTGACCGGCCTCGTCGAACCGGAAGGCGACCTCCTCCGATTCACCCTCGCGCTGTTCGCGGGTGAATCGGTGCAGCGAGAAGACGTCGTCGACGGTCGTCTCCGGCTTCAGGCCGATGAAGACGTTGTAGCCGAACAGCATCAGCCCGCCGACCGGGACGAGGTCCCGGGGCACGCAGTTGTGCTCCGTACGGATCCGCTCGGTGCTCAGCAGCCGCAGCTCGGTGCTGCCGAAGACCTCCAACCGGCGGGCGTTGAGCGACTCGGCCCGCCGGGCCAGCTCGGCGGCCTGTCCAGCGAGGCGCTTGCGCAGCACCTCGTAGCTGCCGTCGTCCAGCCCGGGCCGGGTACCGCCGTCCGACACGACCTCGGCCGGATCGGGTCCGTCGCCGGACCGGCCCGCCGGGGCCGGCCCGGCGGCACCGGGCATACGCCCGGTGGTCGCCGGACCGGCGGTCGGCTCACTCACCGGCGGGCTGCCGCGAACCGGTGAGGGCGGCGACCGGGGTGTCCGCCACACCCAGGCGCTGCGCGGCCTTCAGCAGCTCCTGGAGCTTGCCCTTGTCGGCACCGCCGGAGCGCATCTGCTGCGCCAGGAACGCCGACAGCGTGAGATTCTGCACGTCGGCGGTGTTCAGCGAGCCGATCATCCGGGTCAGGTCGTCGGTGAAGCTGGCTTTGCCGTCCAGCCACGGTTGGGCGAGGTTCTTCGCCACGTCCGAGTGGGCCACGAAGCTGTCCACGCTCTTGCCGAACGAGATCGAGCTGAGCAGCCGGTCGAAGAAGACACTGTCCCCACCGACGATGTCGATGTTCGCCTTCTCCAGACCGGTGGAGACCAGGGCGGCCTGTGCCTCGGCGACCTGCCGCTGGGTGTCCAGCCCGGCGAGCCGGACCTCCTTCTCCAGTTCCAGGCGCAACCGGTACTCCTCGTGCTCGCGGGTCGCGTCGTCCAGCGCGGCCATCGCGGCGGCCTTCTCGGTGAGACCCTCGGCCTCGCCCTTCAGCTTCTCGCGCACCGCGTCGGCGACGAGCAGTGCCTTCTCCCGCTCCACCGCGACCTCGGCCCGACCGACCTTCTCGATGGCCTCGGCACTGCGCTCCTTGACCTGTACCTCGGCCAGGCCGGCCGCTGCGGTCTCGGCCTGGACTCCCTCGGCCAGCCGGATCTTCGCCCGGGCGTCCAGTTCTGCGGCCTGCTGCCGGGCCTCGGCCAGCACCAGTTCCTCGCGGGCCTTGTACTTCGCCGCCGCCTCGGCGGCCTCCGCCGCCTTGATGTCCTTGACCAGGCTCTCCTGCGCCTCGGCCTCGGCCTGGATGACCACCGCCTGGCGGGTCCGCTCGGCCTCCTCGACCACGCGCAGCCGCTTGATGTTCTCCTCCTGCTCGGCCACGGTCTTCTCCACCGCGATCCGCTCCCGGACGACCTCGGCGATGGCCCGCTTCTCGGCCTCCACCTCCTTGTCCTTGGCGATCGTGCTCAGCTCGGTCTCCCGCTCCCGGCCGATCACCTCCAGCATGCGGTCCTTCTCGATCCGCTCGGTCTCGATGGCGATGACCCGCTCGCGGTTCTTCTCCGCGACCGCGATCTCCCGCGCCCGGTTCTCGTGCTGGACGCCCAACTGCTCGTCGGTACGGATGTTCGCCGTCTCGGCCCGCAGCCGCTCCTCGGCGCGTACCCGGGTGGTCTCGGCCTGCTCGCGGGCCCGCACGGTCTCGATCTCGCGCTGCTGCTTGGCCTCGGCGTCGGCCTGCCGCCGCTCCAGTTCGAGGATCGCCTCCTTGGCGTCCACGTTCTGGCGGGTGATCTCCTTCTCCTCGCTGCGCCGGAACTCGTTCGTCCGGACGTGCTCCTGCGTGGTCAGCTCGGTGATCTTCCGGATGCCCTGGGCGTCGAGGATGTTCTTCGGGTCGAGCTGCGACATCGGCGTCTGCTCGAGGAAGTCGATCGCCGCGTCCTCCAGGCTGTAGCCGTTGAGGTCGGTGCCGATGACCCGGATGATCTGGTCGCGGAACTCGTCACGCTTGGTGTAGAGGTCGACGAAGTCGAGCTGCTTGCCGACGGTCTTCAGCGCCTCGGAGAACTTCGCGTTGAACAGCTCCTGGAGCGTCTCCCGGTCGCTGGCCCGCGCGGTGCCGATCGCCTGCGCCACCTTGATGACGTCCTCGTTCGTCTTGTTCACCCGGACGAAGAAGGTGATCCGGATGTCGGCCCGGATGTTGTCGCGGCAGATCAGACCCTCGTTGCCGGTCCGTTCGATGTCGATCGTCTTGACCGAGATGTCCATGATCTCGGCCTTGTGCAGCACCGGCATCACCACCGCGCCGGTGAAGGTCACGTCGACCCGCCGGATCTTGGAGATGATCAGCGCCTTGCCCTGCTCGACCTTGCGGAACAGCCGACTGACCATGAACACCACGCCGAGCGCGACGAGCAGGACGACGGCGAGGAGTACACCGATTCCGGTGGTGATCACTTCCATGGTTGGGCGCGCGGACGGCGGCAGCCGGCGACGGGGCCGGGGCGGGGCGCCGCGCATCCTCCTTTCGAGGGGATACGTCAGGGGCAGCGTGGCGGGCGGGCCGGACGAAGGGGGTTCGCACCGACCGCCTCGGGCGAGGTCGGGGTGATCCGCGCGGAAGCGGACTCACCAGGGGCGATTACTCGGGGGCATGTCTCAGGGGGTCGAAGGTGGGCCCGGCGGGCATCACCCAGAAGAACTCACCCTCGGTGTCGTAGTCGTAGATCAACGCGGAAGTGCCGGCCGTCATCTTCTCGTCGCCCGGCTGCCGGACCTGCACCACGGCCGACGAGCCGTCCGCCGCCGTCACCTCGGCCTGACCGAAGTCGGCGGTGACCGTACCGGTCCGCACCACACAGAGGCGGCCGACGAAGGTGTTACGGCTGGCGTCCGAATCGGTCGGGAAGAGGCGTCCCAACGGCACCGCGACCAGCCGGGTCACCGCGTACGCGCAGAACGCGGCGGCCAGCAGCACGCCGACCGAGACCGCGATCCGGGTGCCGGCGCCGAGCCCGATGCCGTCGAGCAGCGCGGTACCGGCCAGGCTGACGAACCAGGCCACCGCGACGAGCAGGGAGAAGATGATCGCACTGGGTACGCCACCGAGCCCGAGACCGGCGAGGAACGTACCCGGTCCGCCGTCGACGTCCAGGTCGTCGCCCAGATCCAGCACCCCGGTCAGCACCAGCAGCCAGTAGCCGACGACGACCACGAGCAGGAAGCTGAACAGCACGGTGGGGAAACTGAGTGCCGTGCCGAGAAAGCCGGTCACCTTGTCCTCCTCCCCCGCACCCGGCGGCCCGAGCAGGCCACCGGCACGATGATCGTGACACGGGATGTCAACCGCATGGTCAGGGCCGATCGGCCGGTCCACCCGGTCTGACCGGCCAAGATCAGCCCAGGTTGGCCGTCACGAGAGCGTCCAGCGTCGCCGCACGGACCTGCGGCGTGTCCCCGGTCACGGAAACGAACAGGGTACGCCCGTCGGGAAGCCACGCCGACAGGTACGCCGTCGAGGTCGCCACGTCGTCCGTGGCCAGCACCTGCGCCGCAGTCGCCACGGTGACCTCGCGGGATACCCCGGGGAGCCCCAGCGCCGCCTCGAAGTCGAAGACCGCGACCACCCGGATCACCGGGCCGTCCCCCTCGTACGCCACCCGGTCGCCGGTCGGCACCGCCTGCGGACGCGCCATCCGCAGCACCGCCTCGGCGGGGTCGGCCGGCCGCAGATAGGCCGGCAGGCCACGTAGTTCGGGCACGGCCGGACTGGCGGGCGCCGCGGCCGGCGACGCTGGTGCCGGTCGACCGGCCGTCACCACGGTGAAGACCCCCAGGCCGACCACCGTGCAGAGCGCCAACGCCACGGCGACGGCCTGGGCCCGGCGACGACGACGCAGGCGGGCCCGCACCGCCGGGAGCGGATCCGGACCCGACATACCCCCGCCGGGCCCGCCGTCCCAGACCTCCCGAAGAGCAGCCCGGACGTCGGTCATCGCGCCACCTCCCGATCGACTCCGGTCATGCCGTCACATCCCGATCGGCTCCGGCCTCTGGGAACGGCTCCGGTCATCGCGCGGCCTCGGGGAACGGCGCCGGTCATCGCACGACCTCCGGGAGGGCTCCGGCACGGCCGGCCGGCAGTCCCGGGCGGATCGCGTCGAGCGCCCGGCGCCGCAGGGACCGGACGGCCGCCGGACGTCGCCCGACAGCCTCGGCGATCGCTGCGTCGTCGAGATCGTCGAGGTATGCCAGGACGAGCACCGCCCGTTGCACGGGTGGCAGCCCGGCCAGCAGTCGACGCAGCAGGCCACCGTCCTCGACGCGTTCGGACCCGAGGTCGGCCACGCGATCGGGCCCACTGTCGGCCACGCGATCGGGCCCACTGTCGGCCACGCGATCGGATCCGCTCTCGGCGACACGGCCGGGTTCGCTCTGGCGGCCGGACCTGCCGTCGGCGACCGGCGGAGACGCCGGCGGAGTGGGCCGGAGCAGGCGGACCAGCGTCCGGAGCCGACCGGTGTGCAGCCGGATCATCTCGACTTTCGCGTACTCGACCGGGTTGCCGTCGGCGAGCACGCGATGCCACACCCCGGCCACCCGGACGTAGGTCTCCTGGAGAAGATCCTCCGCCCGGTCCGGGTCTGCGGCGACCGCACGCGCGTACCGGCGCAGCACCGGCGCGGAGCGGTGGACGAACGTCTCGAACTCGTCGGCTGCCATCCCGCCTCCCTCCCTAGTGCGGTGTCCAGAAACGTTCACCGGGCCGCGCCGCGACACCGCCAACGTTCCTGGACACCGCACTAGCCACTAATACGCTGCGGGGAGGTGATTGCGTTGCGGCCCGTCGACCACAACCGCCGACCGTTCGGTCAGCGACGTCCGGCGCGGCGGATCGCCGGCCGAACCGGATCAGCACCATCAGGGCAGCCGGACAGCCGACCCGCCGGTCGACACCGGGCCGGTCGACAATCGCCAGGGTCGGGCGAGCCATCGGACTGGGCGACACCGTCAGGGCGCAGGCGACACCGGATTGGGTGACGTCGCCGGGGCAGGGACAGGCCGCCGGACTGGCCGGGGCCGCTTCGGAGGGCTCAGGCGGGGAGCGTGATCCTGCCGTCGATCGCGGACGAAGCGATGTCGCCACGGTGGTGCGACCCGGCCAGCGTGATGCCGCGTACCAGTTCGTAGGCGGCGTCGCGCGCGGCGGCCACCTTGCCGAGCGTGGCGATCAGGTCCTCCAGCCGAGGTTCGTCGGCCGGCTGGCAGAGCACGGTCAGGTTGATCCGGTCCCGCCAGTGCGGGTCGGCCCAGAGCAGCCGCGCCGGGGCCGTCACCGGCAGCCCGAACGCCCAGTCGGCCGGCTCGCCCAGGCGCGTCACCCAGGACCGGATGTCGCGGGCGGCGACCGAGACGTGGGTCAGGCGCCCGGAGTGCTCTGCGAGGTAGGCCCGGCGCTCGGCGTACGGGGCTCCACCGACCAGGACGTCGACGTCGACGTCGCTGTGCGGGGTGGCGGCTCGACGGGCGTGGCTTCCGCGCAGCAGGATGCCGACCACGGGCCGGTCGGCGGTCGCCCGCAGCCGCGCGGCCCAGTCGTCGAAGAACCCACTGTCCGGTGACGGAGCGTGATCCACTGCGCCATCGTGCCGCAGGTCCGATCCGGGCGCAATGCCCCACAACGGACATGGTGTCCGATACGGAGGCTAAAGCCCGTGCTATGGCGAAATCGGGGCCTGGCCCGTCCGAAAGAATTCAACTACCGTTGATTTCAACAGCCGATGAATTTTGGAGGTGGGCGATGGTGGACGCGATCGCCGTCCGGGGCCTGGTCGTGGACCGGGGCGGACGGCGGGTACTGCACGGGATCGACGCCGGGGTGCCGCGTGGCGCGGTCACCGGGCTGCTCGGCCCCAGCGGCAGCGGCAAGACCACACTGATGCGCGCCGTCGTCGGGGTGCAGGTGGTCACCGCCGGCACGGTGACCGTGCTGGGCCACCCGGCCGGTGCGCCGGAGCTGCGCCACCGGGTCGGCTACCTCACCCAGGCGCCGAGCGTCTACGCGGACCTGACGGTGCGGGAGAACGCCCGCTACTTCGCCGCCCTGCACGGCCGGGGCCGGGCCGAGGCGGACCGGGCCTGTCTCTTTTACACATATG
>NZ_SISL01000245.1:0-8889 GCF_004307965.1 Verrucosispora sp. SN26_14.1
GCCCCCGGCGGCGGCCAGGTCGGCCAGCCCGGCGGCGGGCTCCTCGGGCCCGGTCATCGGGCCGCTCGTCCCGGCCAGCCGCAGACCACCGTCGGGGCCGTACAGGTAGAGCAGCCCGAACGGTACGTCCTGCCGGTGCCGGTCGAGCACGTCCACGGCCGCGTGGCAGAGTTCCGCGCTACTGCCCACGTCGGCCAACTCGGAGCCGAGTTCGGCGAGCGTACGCAGTCGCCGCTCGCTGAGCAGCCGACCGGTGGTCTCACTACAGACGCAGAGCACGCCGCTGATCGAGCCGTCGGTGTCCCGGATCGGGTCGTACGAGACGTCGAAGTAGACGTCCTCCATGAAGCCGTACCGGTCGAGCAGGAAGTGGTGGTCCCGCGCCTGGTACGCCTCACCGGTCCGCAGGACATCGGTGAGCAGCGGCCCGAGCACGTCCCAGGTCTCGACCCAGTGTTCGCGGGCCGGCTGCCCGACGACGGCGGGATGCTTGTCCCCGATGGTCGGGCGGTAGGCGTCGTTGTAGAAGGCGCGCTGGTCCTCGCCCCAGAAGATGACGATCTGCGCCTTCGAGGCGAGCATCGTGCTGACCGCGTTGCCGAGCGCGCTGGGCCACTGCTCCGGTGCGCCGAGCGGGCTGGTCGACCAGTCCCGGTCACGCAACAGCGCGCCCATCTCGCCACCGCCCGCGAACGCCGCCGCGAGCAGCGGTGGAACCCCACGACGCGCCGCCGACGGATCGCCTCCGTCCACGCCCCCCTGGGCCGAGTTCATGCAGCCTCCCCGGCCTGTGCGCGACGTGCCCTGATCATCGCTGCCGTGACCGGACTTCTACCCCGCCGAACCAGGAACGTAACGCATCAGCTGATCGCGACGCTGATTACCCCACGACACTTGTCGATCAACCGATACGAATCGCCCCACCGTTCACCGGAAGTGTCGGGTACATCACAGCGGCGTGACGTACGCGCCGGTGATCCCGCCGTCGACCACGAACTGCGCGGCGGTCATGAACGAGGAGTCGTCACTGGCCAGGAAGGCCACCGCGGCGGCGATCTCGGTCGGTTCGCCGAACCGCCCCATCGGCACGTGCACCAGCCGGCGCGCGGCCCGCTCCGGATCGGCGGCGAACAGCTCCCGCAGCAGCGGCGTGGCCACCGGACCGGGGCACAGGGCGTTGACCCGGATGCCCTCCCGGGCGAACTGCACGCCCAGTTCCCGGCTCAGCGCCAACACCCCGCCCTTGCTCGCGGTGTACGCGATCTGCGACGTCGCCGCACCCATCAGCGCCACGAACGAGGCGGTGTTGATGATCGAGCCCCGGCCCTGCCGGCGCATGTGCGGGATGACGTACTTGCAGCACAGGTAGACGCTCGTGGTGTTCACCCGCAGCACCCGCTCCCAGGCGTCCAGCCCGGTCTCCAGGATGGAGTCGTCGTCCGGCGGGGAGATGCCCGCGTTGTGGAACGAGACGTCCACCCGCCCGTACCGCTCGACCACCCCGTCGAAGAGGTCACGGACGGCACCCTCGTCGGTCACGTCGACGGCGACGAAGGTCCCGTCGACCTCCTCGGCGGCCCGGGCACCCCCCTCGGTGTCGACGTCGACGCAGACCACCCTCGCCCCCTCGGCGGCCAACCGCCGTACGGTGGCCAGTCCGATCCCGCTGGCCGCGCCGGTGACCACCGCCACCCGGTCCTGCAACCGCTGCATCGCTCACTCCTCCGTGCTGATGAAGACGTTCTTGACGTCGGTGAACGCGTGCAGGGCGTCCGGACCCAACTCGCGACCGAGACCGGAGCGTTTCATCCCGCCGAACGGCGTCGAGTACCGCACCGAGGAGTGCGAGTTGACGCTCAGGTTGCCCGCCTCCACCGCCCGCGCCACGCGCACCGCCCGGCCCACGTCCCGCGTCCAGACCGAGCCGGAGAGGCCGTACTCGGTGTCGTTGGCGAGCCGGATCGCGTCCGCCTCGTCGTCGAAGGGCAGCACCGAGACGACCGGGCCGAAGACCTCCTCGCGCCAGTGCCGGTCGGCCGGCGAGTCGGCGAGCAGCACCGTCGGCGGGTACCAGTAGCCGGGGCCGTCCGGGCAGGAGCCGGTGAAGGCGACCCGCGCGCCGTCGACGTACCCGGCGACCCGGTCCCGGTGCCCGGCGGAGATCAGCGGCCCCATCTCGGCGGCCTCGTCGGCCGGGTGGCGTACCCGGAACGCCCGCACCGCCGGCTCCAGCAGCTCCAGGAAGCGGTCGTAGACCGCGCGCTGCACCAGGAGTCGGGACCGGGCGCAACAGTCCTGGCCGGCGTTGTCGAAGACTCCCGACGGCGCGGTCGCCGCCGCCTTCTCCAGGTCGGCGTCGGCGAAGACCAGGTTCGCCGACTTGCCGCCCAGCTCCAGGGTCAATCGCTTCACCTGGGCGGCGCAGCCCGCCATGATCCGGGTGCCGACCTCGGTGGAGCCGGTGAAGCAGATCTTGCGGACCGCCGGATGGTCGACGAAGCGCTCGCCCACCACGTCGCCCCGCCCCGGCAGCACCGTGAACACGTCCTCGGGCAGCCCCGCCTCCCGGGCCAGCTCGCCCAGGCGCAACGCGGTCAGCGGGGTCAGCTCGGCGGGCTTCAGCACCACCGTGTTGCCGGCGGCGAGCGCGGGAGCCAGCCCCCAGGCGGCGATCGGCATCGGGAAGTTCCACGGCACGATCACCCCGACCACGCCGAGCGGCTCGTGGAACGTGACGTCCAACCCGCCCGCCACCGGGATCTGCCGCCCGGTCAGCCGCTCCGGTGCCCCCGCGTAGTAGTCCAGCACGTCCCGTACGTTGCCCGCCTCCCAGCGGGCGTTGCCGATGGTGTGCCCGGCGTTCTCGACCTCCAGCCGGGCCAGCTCCTCCACGTGCGCGTCGACCACCGCCGCGAACCGCCGCAACAGCCGGGCCCGCTCCCCCGGCGCCACCCACCGCCACCGCTCGTACGCCACCGCCGCCCGCGCCACCGCCGCGTCGACCTCGTCCGCAGACGCCCCCGCGACCTCGCGCAGCACCGCCCCGCTGGCCGGATTCCGCACCTCACCCACGCCCACCCACACTCCCCTCACCCTCGCTGCCCACCTTGCCTGCCCCGCCCGTGTTCTGCGCCGCGATCATGGAGTTGTGGTACTCCGTGAACGTCGCGAAAGAGGACAGGTCGGGCGCCACGGCTCCATGATCGGCGCACATCGACGCAGGCGAGACCGACGACCCGGGCCCGGTCAGAGGCGCTCGAAACCACGGGCGAGTTCCCAGTCGGTGACGGCCGCGTCGAAGGCGGCCAGCTCGACCCGGCCCATGTTGGTGTAGTGGGCGACCACGTCGTCACCGAAGGCCGTCCGGGCCACCGTGGAGGACTCCCAGAGCGTGAGGGCGTCCCGGAGGGTGCCGGGGACGCGTTCGGCCGCCGCGTCGTCGTACGCGTTGCCGGTGCACTCCTCGCCCAACTCCAGCTCCTGCTCGATGCCGTGCAGCGCACCCGCCACCAGTGCCGCGATCGCCAGGTACGGGTTGACGTCCGCCCCCGGCACCCGGTTCTCCACCCGCATCCCCTGACCGTGGCCCACCACCCGTAGCGCGCAGGTGCGGTTGTCGGTGCCCCAGCGCAACGCCGTCGGGGCGAAGGAACCCGGCTGGTAGCGCTTGTAGGAGTTGATGTTCGGCGCGAAGAGGAGGCTGAACTCCCGCATCGTGGCGAGCAGCCCGGCCAGCACCCGCTGCCCGGTGACGCTCAGGTGACCCGGTCCGTCGCCCAGCATGGCCGACCCGCCGGAGGCGTCCCGCAGGGAGAAGTGGATGTGGCAGGAGTTGCCCTCCCGGGCGTTCGGCTTCGCCATGAAGGTGATCGACATGCCCTCCTGGGCGGCGATCTCCTTGGCCCCGTTCTTGTAGATCACGTGGTGGTCGGCGCAGCGCACCGCCTCGTCGTAGCGGAAGGCGATCTCGTGCTGGCCGAGGTTGCACTCGCCCTTGGCGCTCTCCGGGGTGAGTCCCGCGCCGGCCATCTCGTTGCGGATACGCCGCAGCAGCGGCTCCACCCGGGCGGTGCCGAGCAGCGAGTAGTCCACGTTGTACTGGTTGGCCGGGGTCAGCTCGCGGTAGCCGCGCTGCCATGCCTGCTCGTACGAGTCACGGAACAGCACGAACTCCAGCTCCGTGCCCGCGTACGCGGTCAGTCCGTGCGCGGCCAGCCGGTCGAGTTGCCGGCGCAGGATCTGCCGGGGCGAGACGGTCACCGGACCGGTCTCCCCGGGCCAGTGCAGGTCGGCCAGGAGCAGGGCGGTCCCGGGCTGCCACGGCACCCGGCGCAGCGTGTCGAAGTCCGGCGTCATCGCCAGGTCACCGTAGCCGCGCGACCAGCTCGACATCTCGTATCCGTCGACGGTGTTCATGTCGACGTCCACCGCGAGCAGGTAGTCGCAGCCCTCGCTGCCGTGCCCGACGACCTGGTCGAGGAAGAACGGCGCGTGGAACCGTTTGCCCTGTAGCCGACCCTGCATGTCGACCAGGGCCAGGACCACCGTGTCGATCTCGCCCTCGGCGACGGCGACCCGCAGTTGCTCCAGCGTGAGCGGCGCATTCCTCATCCGCGAGCCTCCATCACCAAGGTCTACCCGCCGAGCTGATCACCGTCAACGGGACGCTCCGCTCGTACCCCGTTCCGCGTCCCCGGCAAACCGGTCCGGCGTCCGGCGCACCACGGGGGCGTACCCGGCCCGTCGTCCGCCGGCCGACTAATCGCGTTGCCGGTCGGGCCGTACCTGACGCATCCTTGAGCCTGTGACCAGGCCCGATCGCGACGGGCCGACCACGGGCCCTCGGAACGGCCCGACAGCCGCGGCGGCGCGGGCGACGTCACCTCTCTCTCGGGCAGGGCGCGGTGCCCTGCCCTGGCTCCGTCCCGCGCCGCCCGGCGACCACCCGCCACGGGCCACACACGGATCAGGTCATCACCAGGCCGGTCACCCAGAGCATGCCGATCACCAGGCCGGAGAGGAACTCGATCAGCATCGACAGGCCGGCCGCGCCGACCGCCTGCTTCGTCGCCGGCCAGGCCAGCCGGGTGTCGCCCAACCGCAGCCGTTCCATCGCGAAGATGCCGCCGACGAAACCGATCACCAGGCCGACGACCGGGATCACGAAGAAGCCGATCAGCCCGAGTACGGCGCCGGCGAGCAGCGAGGTGGTGGGCACCCCGGCCCGCTTGAGGTTGCGGCCCGGCCAGGCGTACTTGACCACGGTGCCGCCGAGCGCGACCAGGGTGGCGGCGGCGAGCACCAGCCACCGGCCGGCACCGGCCCCGCCGAACAGCGTCCACACCAGCACGCCGCCCCAGCAGAGCGGCAGCGCCGGCAGGCCGGGCACCACCACCCCGGCCAGCCCGGCGAGGATGGCCAGGGCGGCGACCACCGCCACCACCCCGTTGGTGTCCGTCAGCTCCACGTCGACTCCCCATCAGACGGTGTGCCACGCAGCCGGGCGACGATCTTCTCCGCCGGGCCGGGTGGGTCGAACAGCCGGCCCTGCGCGGAGTCGCAGCGTAGCGACCGCAGCCGCTCGGCCTGCGCCTCGGTCTCCACCGCCTCGGCGGTCACCCAGAGTTCCAACGCGTGGGCCAAGCGGACCAACGCGTCCACGATCCGTACGTCACGGTGGTCGGCGACGGAGGGATCGTCGCCCCGCAGGCCCTCCACGAACGGCCCGGCCAGCTTCAGGCAGGTGATCGGCAACCGGCGCAGGTACGCCAGGTTCGAGTACCCGGTGCCGAAGTCGTCCACCGCCAGCCGGACGCCGAGCGCGGCGAGCCGGTACAGCGTCCGCAGCGGCTCGCCCGCGGAACCCATCACGGCGCTCTCGGTCAGTTCCAGTTGCAGCAGTGCGGCGGGGAGCCCACTCTCGGCCAGGGCGTCGGCCACGGTGTCCACGATCGCCGGGGCGTCGGCCTGGCGGGCGGCCAGGTTGACGCTGACCACCAGCCGGGCCTGCGGGAACTCGGCGTGCCAGCGCTGGGCGTCCCGGCAGGACTGCCGCAGCACCCACTCGCCGAGCCGGACGATCAGGCCGGTCTCCTCGGCCAGTCCGATGAACCGGTCCGGCCCGACCAGACCCAGCTCCGGATGCTGCCAGCGGACCAGCGCCTCGACGGCCAGCATCCGGCCGTCCAGCAGGGACACGATCGGCTGGTAGTGCACCACGAACTCGCCCCGGTCCAGCGCCGTGGGCAGTTCGGCGGCGAGCGCCGACCGGGCGATGTCCCGGGCACTGCGCTCCGGGTCGTACACCGCCCACCGGCCCCGGCCCTCCCCCTTGGCCCAGTACAGCGTGGTGTCGGCGGCCTTCATCAGCTCGGTGGCGCTGGTGCCGGCCAGGTCCGAGTCGACGATGCCGATGCTCGCCGAGACCGCGAGCTGCTGGTCACCGATGTGCACCGGGGCGGAGACGGCGGCCAGCACCGTCTCGGCCACCGCGGTCACGTCCTCGATCCGGGCGATGCCGTCGACCAGGATGACGAACTCGTCGCCGCCCATCCGAGCGACCAGGTAGCCGCGGTCGGCCACGCAGTCGGCCAGCCGCCGGGCGATCAGCACGAGCAGCCGGTCACCGAGGTCGTGGCCCAGACTGTCGTTGATCGCCTTGAACCCGTCGAGGTCCAGGAAGCAGACGCCGACCCGGCCGGACGGGTGCGTCCGGTTCACCAGCCGACCGAGCGACTCGAAGAACAGCGTCCGGTTGGGCAGGCCGGTGAGCGGGTCGTGCAGCGCCTGGAACCGTAGCCGTTGCTGGAGTTCGTACCGCTCGGTGATGTCCTCGACCACGGCGACGGTGAACCGGGGCCGGCCGTCGTCGTGCCGGATCAGCGAGACCGCCAGGTCCGTCCAGACGGCGGTGCCGTCCTTACGGTGGTAGCGCTTCTCGACCCGGGCCGCCTCGTGTTTGCCCTCGATCAGCTCCTGGTACAGCTCCCACATCCCGGCGGCGTCGTCGGCGTGGAACAGCGACGCGACGTTCGTCTGCCGCAGTTCCTCGATGTCGTAGCCGAGCATCTCGGCGAAGCTCTGGTTGACGTCGATGATCGTGCCGTCGATCCCGGCGATGCCGATGCCGATGGCCGCCCCGCTGAAGACCGCCCGGAACCGAGCCTCGCTGTCGCGCAGCGCCCGCTCCACGTCGTCCCGGGCCTGCCACGCCGAGCGCGCGATCCCCTCCTGCTGGGCGAAGGTGCGGTCACGCAGCGCACCGGCGAAGCCGGCGGCCAGGCCCGCCTGCGCCGCCGAGACCCGGTCGGCGAGATCGGGCCGGTCCGCCCGGACGTCCAGCACCTCGGTGGGGAACCGGGCGGCGAGGGTACGCACCGCCCACCCGATCACCCCCGGCGCGATCAGATGGGCCGCCACCAGGGCGCGCCCGACATCCTCGGCGGCCGGGGTCACCGGCTCGCCGGAGAGCAGCGCACGGGCCAGCCGCACGGTGTGCCCGAGCAGCAGCCGCTCGGTCTCGGTCGGGCTCAACGGCACGAACCCGAACCCGCGTACGGCACGGGCCCAGTCGGCCGCGTACCGCTGGGCACCGGTCTGGTCCACGGCGTTCCCGCCGGAGTCGCCGACGGCGGACATCAGTCAGCCGGCGGACCGGTCGTTCCGGGCGACGCCGCCGAAGGCGCCGAACCGTTGCGGGTTCGCGGCCACCTCGGACGGCGCGTCGGGACGCCACAGCTCCATGTGCACCACTCCCGGCGGCAGCAGCGTCCAGTCACCGAAGAAGCCGGTGATCTCGGCGCGCGAGCGCAGCGTGATCTCGGTGGCGGTCCGCGCGGACAGCCGTTGCGCGTCCAACATCTCCGGTGGCTGGTCCTCGAAGGTGGAGTGCGAGAGGACCAGGTGGCTGCCGGGGACGGTGGCGGACCGCAGGGTGGCCAGGACGTCGGCGGGACGGTCGGTGTCCGGCACGAAGTGCACCACCCCGGCGAGCAGCACGCCGAGCGGGCGGTCGAAGTCGAGCAGCCGCAACGCCCGGGCGTCGGCCAGGAGCCGCTCCGGGTCGCGCAGGTCGCCGTGGAGCACGCCGGTCAGCTCGTCGCCGGTCAGCAGTTCCCGGCTGTGCGCCACCGCCACCGGGTCGATGTCGACGTAGACCACGCGGGCCTTCGGGTTCGCGGCCTGGGCCACCTCGTGCACGTTGCCGACGGTGGGGATGCCGGAGCCGATGTCGAGGAACTGGTCGACGCCGGCGTCGAGCAGCACGCGTACGGCCCGACGCAGGAACTCCCGCCCGGCCCGCATGGTCGCCGGCAGGTGGGGTGTGGTGGCGGCGATCTGCTCGGCCAGCCTGCGGTCGATCTCGAAGTTGTGGGCGCCGCCCAGGAAGTAGTCGTACACCCGGGCCGCGCTGGGCCGCGAGAGGTCGATCTCGGAGGGGAGTCCGTCGGGGGTCTGCACTGGCACCTCAGCTCGTCGTGATGCAGACCACTCTAGGCCGGTCGGTCACGCCGAGGGAGATCCACGAACACCTTTCCCGTTCGCACCGTGTCGCGGCCGGTCAGGCCGCTTCCAGCAACAGCGAGATGCCCTGCCCGACGCCGACGCACATGGTGGCCAGGGCCCGTCGACCGCCCCGGCGGCGTAGCTCCAGCGCGGCGGTGAGCGCCAGTCGGGCGCCGCTGGCACCCAGCGGGTGCCCCAGCGCGATGGCGCCGCCGTTCGGGTTGACGTGCTCGGCGTCCTCGGGCAGGCCCAGCTCACGCAGCACCGCGACGGCCTGCGCGGCGAACGCCTCGTTCAGCTCGATCACGTCGAGGTCGGCCACCGCCAACCCGCGCCGGTCGAGCAGCCGTCGGGATGTATCTTATACAAATCTGACGCTGCCGA
>NZ_SISL01000246.1:0-8852 GCF_004307965.1 Verrucosispora sp. SN26_14.1
TGGCGACGAGCAGGCGTGGAGCGCGACGGTGCTCGCGTTGGGTCTCGCCGCGCTGATCACCGCCACCTCGCGGACGGCCACGTCGGCGTCGGTGAGCATCTGGTCGGTGCGGTCCAGGGTCTGCTCGACCCGGTCCACCACACCCTCGATCCGGTCCACCACGCCGTTGATCCGGTTCAGCAGCTCCTCCACGCCGTCCAGCACCGCGAACGCGCGGGTCGGGACCGCCGCGAACGACGCGGCCTGGTCGAGGGCGGATCGGGTGAGACCGACGACCGAGGTCGGCCGGGGAAGGGGGATCGCCATGCCGTCAAGTGTGCGCCGCCCCGGCCAGCGGCACCGGGCGCCCGGTCGTCAGTGGTCTCCCTGCTGCTCGACGGCGCGTTGCACCGCCCGGTAGATCTGCCCGAACCGCAGCGCGTCGGGCGTGCGCAGCACCATCACCTCCTGACCCCGGTACTGCACCCACAACTCGTTGACCCGGTTCCCGCGCTCGTACGAGCGGTCCAGCCAGCCGAGCGGGATCTCCAGGAACGGCACCAGCGCCAGCGCGACGACCACGCAGGCGACGAAGACGATCAGCGCGGGCATCCACTCGCCCCGGTCCGAGGCGGACCAGGCCAGCGAGATCACGCAGATCAGCCCGATCAGCGGGGGCAGGGAGAGCAGGAGGACCAGAACGCCCCGGCCGAGCACCCGCCCCCGTACGGCGAGGGTGGTCTGTCCCTTGGCGTGCCAGACGTAGGTCACTTCGGTCAGCGGGATGACGTGTCCTGCGGCCCGGATCGACTCCGACGTCACCTGCACCGTGTCGTCCCGGTAATAGAGCGCCATCACTAAGCCTAACCACCTCCGGGCGTTCCGTGTCTGTCACGCGGAGGTCAGCGTCGCCTCATGCGGAGGTCGGCCCGGTCAACGACGGCGGGGCGGGCGGGCCGGTTCGTTCGCCTCCATGGCCCGTTGCACGGCGCGGTAGATCTGCCCGAAGCGCAGCGCGTCCGGGGTCTGGAGCAGCCGGACGGGGTGTCCCCGCCAGCGGATCCACACCTCCCGCTGGCGGCTGCCCCGGGCGTACGAGCGGTCGAAGTACTCGAAGAGCTGGTCGGCGATGGGCCCGGCGGCCAGGCCGATCAGCACCGAGGTACCGATGATGGCGACGGTGACGGTCGGCGACCGGTCGAGCCAGATGCCGATGACGATGCCGATGACGGCGAAGACCAGCGGGACGATCATCGCCGCGCCGAGGGCGCCACGTCCGGCCAGCACCCGCCAGGACAGGGTGCCCCGGTGGTGCCAGAGCTCGCTGATCTCGGTCAGCGGGTACGAGTCACCGTCGACGGTGACGGCGCGTGAGGTGACCTGTACGGACCTGTCGTCGTAGTACGTGACCATCGCGGGAACTCCGGGTGGTGGGACTGGCGGCCAGACTACGTGTCCGACCAGGTGCGCCGTAAGGTTGGCACGGACTTCAACGAGGAAGTGAGGGTCAGCGTGGGTGAGTTCGTGCGGCTGGAGACCAGGGACGGCATCGGCACCATCCGGTTGGACCGGCCACCGATGAACGCGCTCAACACCCAGGTGCAGGAGGAGTTGCGGGCCGCCGCGTCGGCCGCCACCACCGACCCCGAGGTCCGCGCGGTCATCGTGTACGGCGGGGAGAAGGTGTTCGCGGCCGGTGCGGACATCAAGGAGATGGCCGACATGTCCTACGTGGACATGTCCGAGCGGGCGGCCGACCTGTCCAGCGCGCTCGGCGCGATCGCCCGGATCCCCAAGCCGGTGGTGGCCGCGATCACCGGGTACGCCCTCGGTGGCGGCTGCGAGCTGGCGCTGGCCTGTGACTGGCGGGTGGTGGCCGAGGACGCCAAGCTCGGCCAGCCCGAGATCAAGCTCGGCATCATCCCCGGTGCCGGCGGCACCCAGCGGCTGGCCCGGCTGATCGGGCCGGCACGTGCCAAGGATCTGATCATGTCCGGTCGGATGGTGGACGCGCAGGAGGCGCTGCGGATCGGTCTGGCCGACCGGGTCGCGCCGGCCGGCGAGGTCTACGACGCGGCGGTGGCGCTGGTGCAGCCGTACCTGCGCGGCCCGGTGCAGGCGCTGCGGGCGGCGAAGCTCGCCGTGGACGGCGGCCTGGACATGGACCTGAACTCCGCCCTGGCCTGGGAGAGTCAGCTCTTCGCGGCGCTGTTCGCCACCGACGACCGGCGGGAGGGTATGGCGGCGTTCGTGGCGAAGCGGAAGCCGGACTTCACCGGTCGATGAAGATGGTTCACATTCCAGCTACCGGCCAGTAGCGTGTGACTCCGGTCGCCGACGAGAAGGAGCGGGAATGACGGAGCGGATCGAGGGGCACGGCGGGGAACTCGCACTCGCGGCGCTGCGCGCGTACGGGGTGCGGGAGATGTTCACCCTCTCCGGCGGGCACGTGTTCCCGCTCTACGACGCCGCGTACAAGTCCGACTTCCCGATCTACGACGTGCGGCACGAGCAGTCCGCCGTCTTCGCCGCCGAGGCGGTGGCGAAGCTCCAGCGTCGCCCCGGCCTGGCCGTACTCACCGCCGGACCGGGCGTGACCAACGGTGTGTCCGGCCTGACCAGCGCGTACTTCAACGCCTCGCCGGTGCTGGTGATGGGCGGCCGGGCCCCGCAGTTCCGCTGGGGCTCGGGCAGCCTCCAGGAGATGGACCACCTGCCGCTGGTCGCCCCGGTCACCAAGCACGCCGAGACGGTGTTCACCGCCGACGACATCCCCCGGGCCGTCGCCGCCGCACTGCGCACCGCGCTCACCCCGCACCGGGGGCCGGTCTTCCTCGACTTCCCGCTGGAGGCGATCTTCTCGGTGGGCGACGCCGAGCTGCCGACGGCGACGGGCGTCGAGCCGGTCGAGGCCGACCCCGACGAGGTGGCCGCCGCCGCGCGGCTGATCGCCGGTGCGGCCCGTCCGGTCATCGTCGCCGGTTCCGACGTGTACGCCGGTGACGCCGTGGACGCGCTGCGCGCCGCCGCCGAGGCGCTCACCGTGCCGGTCTTCACCAACGGCATGGGTCGGGGCGCCCTGCCGCCGGAGCATCCGCTGGCCTTCGCCAAGGCCCGCCGGGTCGCGCTCTCCGGCGCCGACGTGGTCGTGGTGGTCGGCACGCCGCTGGACTTCCGGCTCTCCTTCGGTGACTTCGGGGACGCCCAGGTGGTGCACGTGGTGGACGCGCCGAGCCAGCGCGCCTCGCACGTCGAGACGGCCGTCGCTCCCGCCGGTGACCTGCGGGCCGTGCTCACCGCCTTCGCCGAGTACACCGGCGACCGGGCCGACCACGCGGACTGGGTGGCGCAGTTGCGCACCGCCGAGGACGCCGCCAAGGCCCGCGACGCCGAGGAGATGGCCGCCGAGACGGACCCGATCCGGCCCGCCCGTGTCTACGGGGAACTGCGCAGGGTCCTCGCCCGCGACGCGGTCACCATCGGCGACGGCGGCGACTTCGTCTCGTACGCCGGGCGCTACCTGGAGCCGGCCCAGCCCGGCACCTGGCTCGACCCGGGCCCGTACGGCTGCCTCGGCACCGGCATGGGTTACGCGATGGGGGCCCGGATCACCCACCCGGACCGGCAGGTCTGCGTGCTGATGGGCGACGGCGCGGCCGGCTTCTCGCTGATGGACGTCGAGTCCCTGGTCCGGCAGAAGCTGCCGGTGGTGATCGTGGTCGGCAACAACGGCATCTGGGGTCTGGAGAAGCACCCGATGCGGGCCATGTACGGCTACGACGTCGCCGCCGACCTCCAGCCCGAGCTGCGGTACGACCACGTGGTGAGCGCGCTCGGTGGGGCGGGGGAGACGGTCGCCAAGGCGGCCGACCTGGGTCCGGCCCTGGCGCGGGCGTTCGACGCGGGAGTGCCGTACCTGGTCAACGTGCTCACCGACCCGGCCGACGCGTACCCCCGCTCCTCGAACCTGGCGTGAGCGCGGCACCCCGCCCCGGCCGGTTCACACCTCGGGGCGGGGTTCCTCGCGCGGCGGGTCGCCCTCGCGTCGGCGCAGGTCGTCCTCGCGCCGCCGCAGGTCCTCCTCCCAGCGCTGGAAGAGTTCCTGGTCCTCCTTGCGGGACCGCTCCTGGATCGAGCGCAGGAACTCGGGGTCGTCGTCCGGAGCGAGCGGCCGCTGCGGGCCTCGCTCGGTGGGTCGGCCGCCCGTCGAGAACATGCCGCCGTCGGCCTTGCGCTCGCGCCCGGCGACGAACCAGGCGATCGAGCCGATCAGCGGGGCGAAGAGGATCATCAGCACCCAGGCGATCCGGGGTAGGTGACGGATGTCGTCTTCCTCGGCGGAGAGGCAGCTGATCAGGGCGCAGACGGCGAGGACGACCTGCACCACGAAGAGGAGGATGTACAGCCGGGCCATGTACCCATCATGTCCTACCCGACGGGATGGTCACACCCCGCGCAGCACCAGCAGCACGCCGAGCAGGGCGAATCCGGCCGTCCCCAGCCCGACCAGGGCGAGCGTACGGCCGCCGCCGGCAGCCGCGCCGACGGTGCTGCTCCGCCGCCAACAGAGCGTGACGACCGCCACCCAGCCGAGCACGGCCAGCGCGGCCGGCAGTGCCCCGGCGGGGCCGCCGGTGAGGGCGAGCCGGACGGCCAGCAGCACCACCACGGTCATCGCCAGCGCGGTGCGTCGCCAGGCCAACCGGGTCCGTTCGGGTTGCAGTCCGGGGTCGCGGGTCGCGCTCATCGGCCCACCGCACCCACCAGCACCGCCACCGTGAGCAGCAGCGCGCCGAGCGCGACGACCAGGGCGAGCACGGCCGGGAACCGGGACGCGGGCAGTTCCCTGCCGAGCCGGATGGCGCGTTCGCTGCGCGCCCAGTGGTCCACCGCCCGCAGCGCGACCACGCCGCCGAGCAGCAGCAGCGCCACCGAGATCACCTCGCGCAGGTAGGACGCCGGCATCTCCGGCAGGAACTGCGCGGCGGCGAGCCCACCGGCGATCAGTGCCAGCCCGGTACGCAGCCAGGCCAGGAACGTCCGCTCGTTGGCCAGCGAGAAGCGGTAGTCGGGGGTGTGCCCCACCGACCGCATCTCCTGCGGGTCGAACCAATTCTTGATCAACTGCCACACGCAGGTGATTATCCGGTTCCGGTCGGGCATAACTGGAAACATGACGGATCTTGACGCGATCACGTTGCGCACGGCGTACGACACCCATCTGCGGCCGGGGCTGCCCGATCCGGTGCCGGACGGGGTCCTGGTGGAGCGGGACGGTCCGGTGTCGCGGGTGTGCGGGCTCGACAGCCGGGGCCTGGTGACCTATCGCGATCTCGGCGGTCTGACCGGCATCGAGCTCGACGGGTTGATCGCCCGACAGGTGGCGGCGGCCGTCGAGCGACGTGAGCCGGTGGAGTGGAAGCTGCACGGTCACGACGAGCCGGCCGACCTGCCGCAGCGGCTGCGCACGGCCGGGTTCGTCCCGGAGTCGGAGGAGTCCGTGATGGTGGGGCCGGTCGCGCCACTGGCCTCCGCGTTGCCCGTGGTGCCCGAGGGCGTGCACCTGCGTGAGGTGACCGGTCGCGCGGACCTGGAGCGGATCGCGGAGCTGGAGACGCAGCTCTGGGGTGCGGACCTGTCCGGCCTGGCCGACGGGCTGGCCCGGGAGATCGACGCCGACCCGCAGTCGATCACCGTGGTGGTGGCCGAGGCGGACGGGACGCTGGTCAGCGCGGGCTGGGTGCGGTATCCGGCGGAGAGCACCTTCGCCACGCTCTGGGGCGGATCGACCCGGCCGGAGTGGCGGCGTCAGGGGATCTACCGGGCGCTGGTCACCTACCGGGCCCGGTCCGCCGGTCAGCGCGACCGGACGCTGTTGCAGGTCGACGCCGGTGCGGAGAGCCGTCCGCTGTTGGAGCGGCTCGGCCTCGTCGCGGTCACCACGACCACGCCCTACGTCTACACTCCGTGATCATGACGCAGCGGCTGACCGACGAGGAGAAGCTGACCCTCAAGACGGGCGCCTTCGGCGCGGTCCTCATGGTCTCGAACGCCGAGCCCGGCCTGCTGGCGGTGTTCCGGGAGAGCTTCGCCGCCTCCGGGGCGATCTCCGAGGCCAGCGGCGTGGTGAAGGAGGCGCTGACCAGCGGGCCGCTGCCGAGGCTGCCGCGCGACTCGGCGCTGGAGATCGAGTCGGTGGTGCTGCCGGCGCTGCGCCGGGCGGTCGGCATCCTCACCGAGAAGGCACCGCAGGACGTCGGGGTCTACCGCGAGGTGGTGCTGGCCGCCGCGGACCGGACCGCCCGCGCCCACCAGGGGGTCAGCCCGGCGGAGGCCGAGGCGATCGGTCGGATCAGGGACGTCCTGGGCGGGGCGTCCTGACCGGTGGTGCCTCCGGTGAGCTGCGTCACGCCGGTCGCTCGGGGAAGCCGATGCTACCGACAGGTAACATCGCGTCGTGGGCAACTGCACAGCAGCCCACGGTTGACCTGACGGCAACAGACACGCAAGGCTGCGCCCCAGACCAGGGCGATTGAGCACACCACCACAGCAGGAGGGTCGTCGAAGCGCGATGAACATCGTCGTACTCGTCAAGCAGGTGCCCGACTCGGGCGCGGACCGCAACCTGCGAACTGACGACAACACTGTCGACCGCGGTTCGGCGAGCAACGTCATCAACGAGATGGACGAATACGCCATCGAAGAGGCGTTGAAGATCAAGGAGGCGCACGGCGGCGAGGTGACGATCCTGACCATGGGTCCGGACCGGGCGACCGAGTCGATCCGCAAGGCGCTGTCGATGGGGCCGGACAAGGCGGTGCACGTGGTGGACGACGCGCTGCACGGCTCCTGCGCGGTGGCCACCTCCAAGGTGCTGGCCGCGGCGCTGGGCCAGCTCGGCGCGGACCTGGTGCTCTGCGGCGCCGAGTCGACCGACGGCCGGGTGCAGGTGCTGCCGCACATGCTGGCCGAGCGGCTGGGGGTGGCGGCGCTGACCGGCGCCCGCAAGCTCACCGTCGACGGCAGCACGTTGACCGTGGAGCGGCAGACCGAGGAGGGCTACGAGGTGGTCACCGCCTCGACGCCGGCCGTGGTCTCCGTCTGGGACACCATCAACGAGCCCCGGTACCCGTCGTTCAAGGGGATCATGGCCGCCAAGAAGAAGCCGGTGCAGACGCTGGGCCTGGCCGACCTGGGCGTGGCCGCCGACGAGGTGGGCCTCGCCGGGGCGACCAGCACGGTGCTGGAGCACAGCAAGCGTCCGCCGCGCTCCGGTGGGGTCAAGGTCACCGACGACGGCTCCGGTGGCGCCCAGTTGGTCGAGTTCCTCGCCACCGAGAAGTTCGTGTGAGGGGTGTGGGACATGTCTGAGGTTCTCGTCGTCGTCGAAGCCACTCGGGAGTTCGGCGTCAAGAAGGTCACCCTGGAGATGCTCACCCTCGCGCGCGAGCTGGGCACTCCGGCGGCGGTGGTGCTCGGCGGCGCCGGTGCCGCCGACGCGCTCGCCGGCAAGCTGGGCGAGTACGGCGCGGAGAAGATCTACGCCGCCGAGGGTGAGGAGATCGACGGCTACCTGGTGGCTCCCAAGGCCACCGTGGTCGCCGACCTGGTCAAGCGGGTCCAGCCGGCCGCCGTCCTGCTCGCCTCCTCACAGGAGGGCAAGGAGATCGCCGCCCGGCTGGCGGTCAAGCTGGACAACGGCATCCTGACCGACGTGGTGGCCCTGGCCGCCGACGGCACCGCCACCCAGGTGGCCTTCGCCGGCTCGACCGTGGTCACCTCCAAGGTGACCCGTGGCCTGCCGCTGGTCACCGTCCGGCCGAACTCGGTCACCCCGGCCCCGGCCGCCGCCACCCCGGGGGTGGAGCAGCTCACGGTGACCGTCGGCGACACCGACAAGCTGGCCAGGGTCGTCGACCGGGTGGCCGAGCAGAAGGGCTCGCGCCCCGAGCTCACCGAGGCCGGCGTGGTGGTCTCCGGTGGTCGTGGTGTCGGCAACGCCGACAACTTCACGCTGGTCGAGGAGTTGGCCGACCTGCTCGGCGGCGCCGTCGGCGCCTCCCGGGCCGCCGTCGACTCCGGGTACTACCCGCACCAGTTCCAGATCGGTCAGACCGGCAAGACCGTCGCCCCACAGCTCTATGTGGCGCTCGGCATCTCCGGTGCGATCCAGCACCGGGCCGGCATGCAGACCTCGAAGACGATCGTCGCGGTCAACAAGGACGGCGAGGCGCCCATCTTCGAGCTGGCCGACTTCGGCGTGGTCGGCGACCTGTTCAAGATCGTGCCGCAGGCCGCCGAGGAGATCCGCAAGCGCAAGTGAGACGTGACGACGAAGCCGCCGACCGGGAGACCGGGCGGCGGCTTCGTCGTCTGCGCCGAGGGAGCTGATCGGCGGGCCGGGGAGCTGATCCGGCCCGCCGATCAGCCCGTCAAGGAGCCCCTCAACAGGCTGTCGCCGGAGTGGGCGGTGTCGTTGTCGAACTGTTCGGCGGAGACGTCGACAACAGAGTACTTCCCCAGGTCGACGGTGGGCGGGAGCGGCAACAGCACCTCGCTGCCGGTGCCGAGCACGCCGATCGAGAACATCTCCATGGTGCGCGGGTCGATGAGCCAGACCTCGTAGTACCCCGACACGGCCGGGAGATTCGCCACATGCAGATGAAGCTCGCCGCTGTCGAGGACCCGCACGTCCCCACGGGCCTGTGGCGGCGTGCTGCCGTACGCGTCGAGTCGGGCGCTGGCCACCACGGCCTGGGCCGGTGGCGCCGGGTCGGTCGCGCCGCCGCCCAGCACGACCGCGGTGCCGACCACCCCGACGGCGGCGGCGGCCACCGCCGTGGTCGCGGTCGCCAGCCAGCGCGGCACCCGGC
>NZ_SISL01000247.1:0-8848 GCF_004307965.1 Verrucosispora sp. SN26_14.1
GGAAACGCGCCAACGAAGTCGACCCCGTCCGCCTGCGGCCGACCCCACACGAGTTCGCCATGTACTTCGACTGCTGACACCCATCAACACCACTCGGGCCGGCTCCGCTACCGCGAAGCCGGCCCGAACGGGTGGGGCCACCAACCACGGCGAAGGTGGGGAGATTTGTTGTCGCTGGAGCGACAACAAATCTCCCCACCTACCCCAGCACGCCACAACGCTTCGCCGAGACCCGGCAGCAGGCCGCGTTGGCACGACTCCCGGCGACGGGCACGGCCACACGACGCGGACCCGGCCGCACACAGCAGGCACGACCGCACGGTGGCAGGCACGGCCACACGCCAGTACGGCAGCGAGCGGCGCCGCGTGGTGGCGGTTTCGGGCGTTGACCAGCGGGTATGCGGACCGCCCACCCGACTCGGCGGCACGTCGCGGCGCACCACCACTACCTGCCTCCGAAGACAGGAGTCGTCACCGGTGCCGGCATCACCCGCAGGAATCAGGACCCACTGACGTGTGCGGAATCGGCGGGGAGGCACGGTTCGACGGCGCGAGGCCGGACACCGACGCGGTGGACCGGATGAGTACGGCGATGCGGTCCCGTGGGCCGGACGGCGAAGGGCTGTGGAGCGACGACTGGGTGGCTCTCGGGCATCGGCGGCTCACCATCATCGACCTCTCCGAGGCCGGTGCCCAGCCGATGGTCCGTGAGGATCTGGGGCTCGCCCTGGTCTTCAACGGCTGTGTCTACAACTATCCCGAGTTGCGCGAGGAGCTGCGCGCCGCCGGGCACCACTTCACCTCGACCAGCGACACCGAGGTCATCCTCGTCGCGTACGCGCACTGGGGTGAGGCGTTCGTCGACCACCTGGTCGGCATGTTCGCCATCGGGCTGGTCGACCGGACGCGTCGACGGCTGGTCCTGGCCCGCGACCGCCTCGGCATCAAGCCGCTCTATCTCACCGAGACCCCGGGACGGCTGCGGTTCGCCTCGACCCTGCCCGCGCTGCTGCGCGGCGGCGACGTCGACACCACCATCGACCCGGTGGCCCTGCACCACTATCTTTCCTGGCACTCCATCGTCCCGGCGCCCCGCACGGTGCTGCGCGGCGTGCGCAAGCTGCCACCGGCGACGCTGCGGGTCATCGAGGCGGACGGGCGCAGCCGCGAACGCGTCTACTGGAGACCCGAGTACGCCCGCGACCCCGCCCACTCCGGCATGGACGCCCGGGACTGGCAGGCGGCGCTCGGCGGCGCACTGCGCACCGCCGTACGCCGACGGCTGGTGGCCGACGTACCGGTCGGGGTGTTGCTCTCCGGTGGACTGGACTCCAGCCTCATCGTGGCGCTGCTCGCCGAGGCCGGGCAGGAGCAGTTGCGCACCTTCAGCATCGGGTTCGACAGCCGTGGCGGCGAGGCCGGCGACGAGTTCGGTTTCTCCGACCTGGTCGCCCGCACCTTCGACACCGACCATCAGCGGATCCGGCTCGCCGACGACGACCTGGTCCCGGCGGTACGCGCCACGGTGGCCGCGATGACCGAGCCGATGGGCAGCCACGACGTGGTCGCCTTCCACCTGCTGTCCGAGCAGGTGGCCCGGCACGTCAAGGTGGCCCAGTCGGGGCAGGGCGCCGACGAGGTGTTCGCCGGGTACGGCTACCACCAGCCGCTCGCCGAGGTGCCGCGCGACGGGGCGGTGGAGACCTTCGCGTCGGCGTTCTTCGACCGTGATCATGCCGAACTGTGCCGGGTGGTCTCCCCCGCGTACGCCTGCGACCACGATGCCAGCCGCGAGCTGCTCCTCGCCGAGTTGGCCGCGCCCGGCGCGCAGACCGCGTTGGACGCCGTGCTGCGGCTGGACACCCACCGGATGCTTCCCGACGACCCGGTCAAGCGGGTCGACAGCATGAGCATGGCCTGGGGGCTGGAGGTCCGCACCCCGTTCCTGGACCAGGATCTGGTGACGTTGGCGTCGGCCTGCCCGCCGGAGCACAAGGTGGCCCAGGGCGGCAAGGGCGTACTCAAGGAGGTCGCGCGGGAGGTGCTGCCCGCCGACGTCATCGACCGGCCCAAGGGCTATTTCCCGGTTCCCGCGTTGCGCAACGTGGACGGCGCGGTACGGGACATGGTCGTCGACGCTCTCCGGGCCCCGGCCGCCCGGCAGCGGGGCCTGTTCCGGCCGGAGTACGTCGCGTACCTGCTCGACGACCCCGACGCGGCGCAGGCGGCGGCCGGCAGCAACAAGCTCTGGCAGCTCGGTCTGCTCGAACTCTGGCTCCAGACCCACGACATCCGCTGACCGACCGCCCCCTGGGTGGCGGGGCACCCCACCCGCTCCGGCGAACGGGCGGGCCGGTTGGTCACCGTGCACGCGCCCGAGCACGGCAGCCGTGCGCGCCCGGAACGGGTCAGCCGGTGGTGGTCTGTACGGCGAGGTGGTGCAGCAGCGTGGGAATGTCGCCGCCGGTGTCGCCGAGCAGGAGCCGCTGCCGGGCGGCGCCCGTGCCGGTGCGGCGGAGCCGGTCGAGCTGCTGCCGCACGTAGTCGAGGTCGCCGTGCACGCCCAATGCCGGGCTGACCACGGTCAGCAGGTCGGCGACCAGGTCCCAGGCCGGTCGGGGCCGGGTGGTCCGCAGGTCGATGAGGTCACCGTCGAGCCCGTGGTGGGCGGCCCGCCAGTGGGCGGCGGCGACCAGGCAACTGCGCAGCCGGGGTGCGGGGGTGCCACGCCGGATGTCGTCGACCATGGTGGTGACCAGGGCACGGACCAGCGCCGCGTGCAGCACGGTGTCGTCGACGCTCGGGCAGACGTCACCGACCCGGATCTCGATCGTGGGGTAGTTCGCCGAGGGACGGGCATACCAGTAGACCATCGTGGGATCGAGCATGATCCCGGCTTCCACGAGGTCGGCGACGGTGGCGTCGTACTCGGCGGCGGAGGCGAAGTAGGGGGTCGGTCCGATGCTCGGCCAGCGTTCCAGTTGCATGGAACGCCAGCTCGCGTGCCCGGTGTCGTACCCGTCGTGCAGGGGCGAGTTCACCGTGATGGCGTGGATGACCGGAAGCCACACCCGTAGGTGGTTGCCGACCTGGACGGCCAGTTCCCGGTCGGGCAGGCCCACGTGCACGTGACAGCCGCAGACGGCGGGATCGTGCGCGACCGGGCCGAATCGGCGGGACATCGCGTGGTAGCGCGGTTCCTCCGGTACGGACCGGTGTTCCTCCCGCACCGGGGTGGCGCCGAGGGCGACCAGGCTCGCTCCGGCGGCGTGGGCGGCGTCGGCGGCGGCGCGGCGCAGCGTCAGCAGGTGTTCCCGCAGTTCGCTCAGTTCGGTGCAGACCGGGGTGACCATCTCGACCATGCTGTGCCGGAACTCCTGCCGGCTCTGTCGACGGGCGTCGCCGGGCAGGGCGGCCCGCACCTGCCCGGCCACCGGCAGGCTCTCCCCGGTCGCCGGGTCCAGCAGCAGGAACTCCTCCTCGACCCCCAGGGTCAGGGGTGGGGTCACCTCGAACTCCGGCGCCGACACCCCGTGATCACCCATCCTCGACGTCCCATCCGCCAGTGGCGACGATGCTCGCCGCCGGAGACCCCGCTTTCCCGAGCACGACACCGGCAAACGACGTCCCCGCCACCACCACGCCCATCACACGCCCCCGTCCGGCCGCAGATCAGGCCGCGCAGCACGACACCGGCGCGACGTCCGGCGCGACCGTGACCACCGCGAGGTAGGCACCGAAGATCCAGAGCGGAATGCTGACCAGGTCGAACGCGTCGTCGTTGCCGACCGATCCGTGGCCGGTGCCGTTCTCGACGCGGCGGCGACGGGCCAACCACAGCACCACACCACCGTAGAGTCCGGTCACGCACATGCTGATCATCGCAGCCCTCGCCGACACGTCGGCCTGCTGCGCGTCCAGCGTGCCGGTGACGACCCCCAGCCCGATCCCGGCCACGTTGTTCACCACGTGCAGCGCGATGGCGGCCTCCAGCCCACCGGTGCGGATCGTCACGACCGCCGTCACCGCGCCGAAGAAGACCAGGTCGGCCATGCCCCAGCCGGTGCCCCAGCCGTGGGCCAGGCCGAACAGCACCGACGACACCGCGACCCCCGGCCACGGCGACCGGATCCAGGACCCGAACGCCTGGATCATCCAGCCCCGGAACAGGTACTCCTCACCCGCCGCCTGCAACGGCACCAGAAGCACCACGACGGCCAGACCGGCCGCGACCCGCTCCCACCCGGCCCAGTCGCTCGCCTGGCCGCCACCGGGCAGCAGACTCAGCACCCCGAGATGCAGCACCAACGCCGGTACGGCGACCAGGAGGCACGTCGCCAGCCACCGCCACCGCAACCGGCCCACCACCGACGACACCGTCCCGGCCGGACGACGCTGCACCCAGCGGGCGGCCAGCAGCGTCAACGGAATCAGCAGCCCCAGCGTGACCATGGTGATGGCCAGCTCGACCTCCGGGCCGCCGCCCAGGAAATCCTCCGGCCCGTCCAGCAACCACACCACGGCGCTGGCGGCCCCGAACCCGCCGATCAGCACCACCGGCACCCCCACCATGATCAGCAGGGTGCCAAGCAGGGGCCGCCACCAGCGGTGCCGGTCGGTACGGGCGAGCCGGTGATACGGGACCGGAGCGGGCGCCGGAGTGGGGCTCGCCGACTCGGGAAGCGTGATCGTCATGCGCTACAGCCTGTCCGGACGCGCCCGCCGGATCGTCTGTCGTCTGCATGAACCCCGGCTACGACTATCGTAGGAATTCGCGCCGCTGCCCCGTCCGCGCAGCCACCGGCACGGGCTGCGGGTACGGTCGCCGCTCACGCGCTCAGCACGTGCTCCACAAGGCCGGTCGCCCGCGCCGAGGACCGGCTACCGGGACCACTCCTGCGCCGGGGTCAACGGGACGGGTGCGGGGCGTGCCACCGTCGTCGTCAACTCGACCCGTCGGCCCTCGGCGGCCGACCGGAGCAGGGCGGTCATGATGTCGAGGACGTGCAGCGCCACCTCGCCGCTGGCCCGGGGCGGACGCGCCTCGTCGGCCCCGACGAGATCGATCAGGCCGACCCCTCGGGTGGCGGCGACGTAGCCGGCCCCCGGTTCGAGGACCCGCCACCCGGGGCCGTCGAGCGCGACATGACGGACCTCGCCGTCGAAGGTGTTCGGATCGGGTACGGCGAGGGTGCCGCTCTCCCCCTGCACCTCGATGGGCGCGGCCGTCGTGGTGACACCGTCGAAACTGGTGGTGAGGGTGGACAGGGCACCGTCCGCGTGTTCCAGCACGCCGCTCACGTGGGTCGGCACCTCGACCGGGATCCGCTGCCCGAGGCGGGGCCCCGAGCCGACGGTCCGGGCATCCCGCATCCGGCTCGCCGCACCGATCACCGCACGCACCGGTCCGAGCAGGTGGACCAGCGACGAGACGTAGTACGGCCCCATGTCCAGCAGCGGGCCGCCACCCGGGGCGTAGTAGAAGTCGGGGTCGGGGTGCCACCGCTCGTGACCCGGGGTGACCATGACGGCCGACGCGGAGAGTGGGCGGCCGATCAGTCCACCGTCGATCGCCGCCCGGGCGGTCTGCGTACCGGTGCCCAGGACGGTGTCCGGCGCGCATCCGACCCGGACGCCCGCCGACGAGGCCCGGTCGATGAGCGACCGGGCCTCCGGGAACGTGACGGTGAGCGGCTTCTCGACGTAGACGTTCCGTCCGGCGTCGATCGCCGCGCTCGAGATCTCAGCGTGCGCCGCCGGGATCGTCAGGTTCAGCACCGTCGCCACCTCGGGGTGGCGGAGCAGCCGCTCGACACTCACCGCCTCGGCGCCGGGAATGGTCGCGGCGGCAGCGGAAGCCCGGGCCGCGTCCAGGTCGGCCACCGCGACGACGCGGACCCGGGGGTGGTGGGCGAGCGTGCTCAGGTACGCGCGGGAGATGACCCCGAGACCGACGATGCCGACGCCGTGCGGGTCGCCCACAGCATTCCCCTCTCGATGACGGTACGGACGGCCGTGTGTTCCAGCACGTCGAGGCTGTGTCCCGGAGTCGTCACGACGATCCGCCCGGCTCCCCAGGTGCGGGTCCAGATCGCCGGCGAGGTGACCGGCCGGTGCCACGGGTGCCACGCTTGAGTCGGGTGGGTGGTGGTGGCCAGGACGTCGATCAAGTCGTCGTGCAGCACCCAGTACTGCTCGGTGACCAGGTCGAAGTCCTCGATCCCGGCGGTGATCGGATGGTTCCGGCCGAGGTCGGTGATCGTGACCGAGTGGGGCAGGAAGCTGTCCTGCTCTCCGCCGCCACGGGCACACGGCTCGACGCCGGGGTGGACGGCGAACTGGCCGCCCACCAGGTGCAGGTAGTCCGAGGAGGCCCGGAACGAGTCGACGATGCCGCCGTGCCAGCCGGTGAGACCCGTCCCGGCGACGACCGCCGCCGCCAGGCCCGCCACCTGCTCCCCGGTGATCTGCGACATCGTCATGCACTGCACGATCAGGTCGGTGGCGGCCAGTTCGGCGGCATCGGCGTAGACCTCCGTCGACTCCTCCACCCGTACCTCGTATCCGTTGCGTTCGAGGAACGGGATGAACAGGTCCGTCGCCTCGACCGGCCGGTGACCCGCCCATCCGCCTCGGACCACGAGGGCTCTGCGCCGCACCACACCCGCTCCTTCCCGACCCGTCGCCCCAGGACGCTTCCGTCCGGGCCGACGCCCACGCCATGACGACCGTCGATAACCGTACCGGGCTTCGCGGTCACGAGTCGCGTGGGCGTCTGCCGTCGACCGGTGTGCCGTCGCGCAGGTGCACGTCGGCGATGAGGACGGCGAGGTCCGCGTCCACGTGTTCGTACCAGGTGTCGTCGGGATGCACGACGACGAGCGGCCCGAGGTTGCAGGGGAACAGACAACCGGTCGAGGTGACCAGGACGTCGTCGTCGCCGAGGCCGTTCGCCTTCAGGCGGTCGCCGAGGGTGGCGGCGACCTGGTTGGCGCCGTACGCGGTGCAGCGCGGCCCACGGCACACCAGCACGTGTCGGCGGTGTCGGGTGATCTGCGACCAGGCGGGGCTGCGGAACGGTCCGGGGTTGCCGTCGAGCGTGGTGTGGTCGCCGGTGACGGCGTCGCTGACTGCCGTGACCAGCGCGGGCTGTGTCGCCAACGGCGGGGCGAGCAGCACGCGTACCTGCCGGTCCCGGGTGGTACGCCAGTGGGCCACCGCGCGGCGGAGCCAGGTGTCGAGGTACCGGTCGGGCGGCAGGTGCACGGCCACGAGCAGGACCTCGTCATGCTCCGGTACGGCGTCGAGGGCGGCGTGCAGGGAGGGCTCGGCGCCGTCGAGGAAACAGGCCCGCACCGGTACGCCCACGGCCTCGGCGACCGCTGCGGCGAGGCGGTGGATCGCGTCGTGGCCGCCGTGGTGGGCCGCCCCGCGCGAGACGAGCAGGACGTTCATACTGCCGGGGCCCGGTAGGTGACGACCGGTCGTCCATCGAGGACCGTCACGTCGGCGTCCACGGCGTACACGTCGGCGAGCAGCGCAGGCGTCAGCACGTCGGCAGGCGTTCCGGTGGCGACGACCCGACCGTGGTGCAGCACCACCACGAGGTCGCAGAACATCGCGGCCAGGTTGAGGTCGTGCAGGGCGGCGAGAGTGGTGACGGCGCTGCGCCGGACCAGGCCCAGCAGCTGGAGCTGGTGGCCGATGTCGAGGTGGTTGGTGGGCTCGTCGAGCAGGAGCAGTTGCGGTTCCTGGGCCAGGGCCCGGGCGAGTTGGACCCGTTGGCGTTCCCCGCCGGAGAGCGTCTGCCAGCGGCGGTGGGCGTACCCGGTCATGTCGACGCGGTCGAGCGCGTCGGCGGCGGCGGCCCGGTCGGTGTCGGTGTCCGACCAGCGGGAGCGGCGGTGCGGGGTGCGGCCGAGCAGCACCACGTCGAGCGCGGTCAGGTCGAGGTCGGTCTCGGCGTACTGGGCGAGCAGGGCCATCCGCCGTGCCGCGGTGGCACGCGGCAGCCCGGCCACGTCGTCGCCCGCGACGGTCACGGTCCCGGATCGGGGGGCGATCAACCCGGCGACGACCCGCAGCAGGGTGGTCTTGCCGGACCCGTTGGGGCCGAGCAGGCCGACCAGGGTGCCGCGCGGCGCTGCGCACGTCACGCCGTCGAGGAGTCGCGCGGCCGGCACCGACCACGAGACGTCGCGGATCTCCAGCATCAGGTGTTCCGGTCCCCTCGGCGCAGCAGTAGCACGAACGCGGGCACCCCGAGCAGGGCGGTCAGCACGCCCACCGGCAGTTCGCGGGGGTCGAACAGGGTCCTGGCCGCGGTGTCCACCCAGATGAGGAAGATCGCTCCGGCGAGGACGACGACCGGCAGCAGCCGCCGGTGGTCGGGGCCGGTGAACCGCCGCACGGCGTGCGGCAGGATCAGGCCGACGAACCCGATCGCGCCGCTTATCGAGACCAGCACGGCGGTCAGCAGCGCCGTGGTGACCAGCAGCAGCCACCGGACACGCCGGACGTCCACGCCGAGGGCGGCGGCGGCCTCCTCGCCGAACGCGAACGCGTTGAGCGCACGGGCGAACCGGAGGATCACGGCGGACCCCGCCGCGAGCAGCGGCGTCGCCCACGCCAGTGCGGTCCAGTCGACGCGGGCGAGCGAGCCGGACAGCCAGAAGGTGATGCTCTGGGTCGCGTGCGGTTGGGCCGCCCAGATGATCACGAACGTCGTCAGCGCGGCGCAGAGCTGCGCGACGGCGACGCCGGCCAGCACCACCCGGGTCGGTCGCAGGACCGCGCGCCGGCCGGCGGCGGCGACCACGACGGCGAACGCGGCGAGCGCCCCCACGAA
>NZ_SISL01000248.1:0-8802 GCF_004307965.1 Verrucosispora sp. SN26_14.1
AGAAGTGTATAAGAGACCGGCCCGCCCGGCGGCGTCGAGGACGTCCAGCGGCAGCCCGGACGCGAGCCGCAGCCGGAGCATGACGTCCTCCATGTGCGCCTCGCCGTCGGTGAGCACCTCCCGGGCCGACCCGGGAGACTCACCGGCGGCCAGCCGTCTCGCGTACTCGCGGGGGTGTTTGACGTTCCACCAGCGCACGCCACCGACGTGGCTGTGCGCCCCCGGGCCGAGGCCCCACCAGTCGCCGCCGGTCCAGTACAGCAGGTTGTGCCGGCACCGGGCGGCCGGCGTCCGCGCCCAGTTGGACACCTCGTACCAGGAGAAACCGGCCGCGCCGAGGGCGGCCTCGGCGGCCAGGTAACGCTCCGCGGCGACGTCGTCGTCCGGGTACGGCAACTCGCCGCGACGCATCCGCGCGGCCAGCCGGGTGCCGTCCTCGACGATCAGGGCGTACGCGCTGACGTGGTCGACGCCCGCCGCCACCACCTGGGCCAACGACTCGGCGAAGTCCTCCGCCCGCTCCCCCGGCGTCCCGTAGATCAGGTCCAGGTTGACGTGCGCGAAACCGGCGTCACGCGCCTCCAGTGCGGCGGCCGGTGCGCGACCGGCCCGGTGCCGACGGTCGAGCACGGCGAGCACCCCGGGCGTGGCCGACTGCATGCCGAGCGAGATCCGGGTGTAGCCGGCGGCCCGCAGCTCCTTGAGCGAGACGGGGTCGACCGACTCCGGGTTGGCCTCGGTGGTCACCTCGACGTCGGGTGCCAGCCCCCAGGTGCGGTCGATCGCGTCGAGGATGCGGGCCAGGTCGTCGGCGGGCAGCAGGGTGGGGGTACCGCCGCCGACGAAGACCGTCTCCACCCGGCCCGGTGGTGTCCCGTCCAGCACCCGCGCGGCCAGCGCCAGCTCGGCGAGCACCGTGTCCGCGTACCCCTCGCGACTCGCGCCGCCGCCGAGTTCCTCCGCGGTGTACGTGTTGAAGTCGCAGTAGCCGCAGCGGCTGGCGCAGAACGGCACGTGCACGTACACCCCGAAGCCCCGCTGCCCGACGTGGGCGCGGGCGGAGGCGGGCAGCGACCCGTCGACGGGTACGGGTTCGCCTGCTGGAAGGAGGCCGGGCATGGCCACTAGTGTGCCCTCACATGACCTCTCCCGACGCGTTCGTGCGGGTCGCCACGGCCCGCGGGGTGACCACCCTCACCCTGGACAGTCCGCACAACCGCAACGCGCTCTCCACCCCGTTGATGACCGAGCTGCTGGCCGGGCTGGCCGCCGCGGTCGCCGACGACGCGGTCCGGGTGATCGTGCTGGACCACACCGGCCCGGTCTTCTGTTCCGGGGCGGACCTGAAGGAGACGGCGGCGGCGTACGCCAGCGGGACGGTCCCCGCCGGGATGCTGGGTGACGTGCTCGCGGCGGTCCGGGAGTGCCCGAAGCCGGTGCTGGCCCGGGTGGCCGGTCCCGCGCGGGCCGGCGGGCTGGGCCTGATCGCCGCGGCCGACCTGGCGGTCTGCGCGGCGGAGGCCACCTTCGCCTTCACCGAGGTACGGATCGGGGTGATCCCGGCAGTGATCTCGGCGACGGTGCTGCCCCGGCTGCTGCCCCGGGCGGCGGCCGAGCTGTACCTCACCGGGGACACCTTCGACGGCCGGCGGGCCGCCGAGATCGGCCTGGTCACCGCTGCGGTGCCCGGCGACGAGCTGGACGCCACGGTGCGGCGCTACCTCGACTCGCTGGTGCGCGGCGCGCCGACGGCGCTGGCCGGCGCGAAGGACCTGCTGCACCGCCCGGCCGGCACCGACCTGCGCGCCGAGCTGGCGGAGCTGTCCGCGCTCTCCACCGGCTACTTCCTCTCCGGCGACGGCATCGAGGGGGTCACCGCGTTCCGGGAGAAGCGCCCACCCCGCTGGGTCGCCGAACTCGACAGGTGAGGACTGGCTGCCCCGGGGAACCTCATAGGGCACCGGCGACGGGGGAAACCGGTCGGAGCGCCCGTTCCGTTCGACGCGGGACGTACGCTTGGCGGACCTTGATACCGGGAGGTGTGGGTGCGGACTCGGGCAGTCGTGACGGGTTTCGTGGTCCTCGTGCTGATCGCCGCGATCGGGATCGTCCTCGGGCTGCGGCAGGTCGGTGAGCAGTTGCGGCTGCCGTTCGCCGGTCGGGCGTGCACGGTGCAGGCCGACGGCGAGGTGACGCTGGACTCGCAGCAGATGGCGAACGCGGCGACGATCGCGGCCATCGGTGCCCAGCGCGAGATGCCGGAGCGGGCGGTGGTGGTGGCGCTGGCCACCGCGTACCAGGAGTCCGGTCTGCGCAACCTGGCCGGCGGTGACCGCGACTCGGTGGGGCTGTTCCAGCAGCGGCCGAGCCAGGGCTGGGGCACGCCGGAGCAGATCGGCGACCCCCGGTACGCGGCCCGGAAGTTCTACGCGGCGCTGAAGAAGGTGCGCGGCTGGGAGGACATGCGGGTCACCGACGCCGCCCAGAAGGTGCAGCGTTCCGCCTTCCCGGAGGCGTACGAGAAGTGGGCCGACGAGTCGGAGGTGCTGACCCGGGCGCTGCTCGGTGACGCCACCACGGCGGTCACCTGCACGGTCGGGGGCGACCCGGTGCTGCGCGGCGCGGCGGCGATCGCGAAGCTTGCCGAGGGGCTGACGCTCGACTGGGGGTTGAGCGACTTCGTGGAGAGTCCCGCCGGTCTGACGACGTCCGCCGACGGTGAGCGCGCCGGCTGGCGGTACGCGCACTGGATGGTCTCGCACGCCAAGGAGCACGGGGTGAAGCGGGTGACCTTCGACGGCCGGGAGTGGACCGCCAAGCGGGGCACCTGGAAGCAGCTGCCGGAACGGGAGCGCGAAGACTCGCAGGTCTCCGCCGAAGTCCACGCCGACGTCTGAAAGACCCCGATCTCCTTACCCGCAGTCACCGCGAAATCCGGCTATTCGCCTGTAGCGCCCACCCGGTGCGACACATCGTGACCCCTTGTGGTCGATCCGCGCCCCTGGGTCGCGATGACGATGAGATCGCCCCGGGGCACTCCCGGAGGCGTGTCGACGGGAGTTACGATCGGCGGCCTGTGCCAGAAATGGTTTCACCTCTTGGGGAGGGGTACGACGTGGCTTTCGACTACGGCGACCGGACCGGCTACGAACCGATCAGCGACGTCGATCGCAAGGAGTTCCACGAGCAGGGCTTCCTCCTGCTGCGCAACGTCCTGACCGAGGACCACCGGGCCGCTCTCGAGGCCGCGGTCGACCGGGTGTACGAGGAGGAGAAGGCCAAGGGCAAGACCACCAAGGACGGCACCCTGCACCTGCTGGGCTTCCTCGAGCGCGACGAGCTCTTCGGTGACCTGCTCACCCACCCGATCGCCTTCCCGTACATGTGGGGCCTGGCCGGGTGGAACATCTACTCGCACCACAACCACCTCGACGTCACCCCGCCGGCTGCGGAGCCGGAGAAGCCGTACTGGGGGTGGCACCAGGACGGGTACCGGCAGAACTCCGACCCGGAGACGATGGACCCGAACCTGCCCCGGCCGATGTTCTCGCTGAAGGTCGCCTACGTGCTCTCCGACCTCTCGGAGAACGGTCGCGGCGCGACCAAGGTGATCCCGGGCAGCCACCTGTGGAACTCGCTGCCCCGTCCGGCGGACACCACGGTGCACAACCCGGACCCGGAGGGCACCGTCGAGATCACCGCCAAGCCGGGCGACGCGTTCATCTTCGACCGCCGCCAGTGGCACTCGCGGTCGACGAACCTGTCGACGATCACCCGCAAGATGCTCTTCGTGGGCTACACCTACCGGTGGATCCGCCCGCTGGACGAGCTGCACATCGACCAGAACGGCGAGTGGTGGAACAACCGCACGCCGGTGCAGCGCCAGCTCTGCGGTGAGGGCACCCACACCGCGAACTACTGGGGCATCAACTGGGACGGCTACATCGACGACGAGATCCCGCTGCGCAAGGAGCTCAAGGAGCGCGGTCAGCTCAACCGCAACATCCCCTGGCTCCGCTGACCTGATGTGAAAGGAAGGGTCCCCTGCTAACGCCTCGTGCATAGCAGGGGACCCTTCCTAACATCCAGGCAGCGCGCGCGGCACGCCCGGCGGCGCGCGGCACGCCCGGCGGGGCTCAGCCGGTGGGCGTACGCAGCCGCCGGTGCACCTTGGCGCGGGTCGACTCGGGCAGGTCCTCGGCGTCCAGCAGCCGGGGCAGCAGTGCGGGTTCCAGGCTCAGCGCCCGGAACACCTCACCGATGGTGACCCCGTGCGTCGGCCGGTGCACCACCTCGACCGGATCGCCGGCGCCCACCGTGCCCGCCCGCAGCACCCGCAGGTACGCCCCGGGCGCCGCGCGTACGGTGAACCGCTTGATCAGGTCCGGTTCGCCCCAGAACCCGGCGAACGTCCGGCACGGCGTACGCGGCTTGGTGACCTGCAACAGCGCGGACCCGATCGCCCACTGCTCCCCGATCACCGCGCCGGTCACGTCGACCCCGAGCGTGCTCAGGTTCTCGCCGAAGCGTCCCGGTGGCACGGGCCGGCCCAACTCCGCCTCCCACCACTGCGCGTCCTCCGTGGCGTACGCGTACACCGCCTGGTCGGGACCGCCGTGGTGGGCCCGTTCGGCGATGAAGTCACCGACCACCTCGTCGGCGCGTACGGTCACCCGCTCGGCGGCCGGCCGCTTGTCGATGCCGCTGCGCCCGCTGGCGTCACCGGCCCACTCCGCCTCGGTGATCACCGCGAGGTTCACCGAGATCAGTTTCGCCGTCATACCGGCCAGCGTACGACCGGCTCAGCCTTTGACCGCGCCGGCCACCAGGCCGGAGACCATCCGCCGTTGCACCAGCAGGAAGAAGACGATCACCGGCAGGGTGAACAGGGTGGAGGCGGCCATCACCGGTCCCCAGGCGGTCTCGTCGCGCCCGAAGAAGAAGGTCATCGCCACCGGCAACGTGTAGCGGTCCTGCCGGTTGACGAAGGTCAACGCGAAGATCAGCTCGTTCCAGGCGGTGATGAAGGAGAAGATGCTCGTCGCGACCAGGCCCGGCGCCACCAGCGGGAACAGGATCCGGCGGAAGATCTGCGCGCGGTTGGCGCCGTCGATGGCCGCGGCCTCCTCCAGTTCCTTGGGTACGGCCGCGACGAAGCCGCGCAGCATCCAGATCGCGAACGGCAGCGAGAAGCCGAGGTAGGTGAGGATCAGGCTGGGCAGGGTGTTGTAGAGGCCGAGCCGCTGGATCATCAGGAACAGCGGGATGACCAGCGCCTCCAGCGGGATCATCTGCACCACCAGCAGCATGATCAGGAAGCTGGTCCGGAGGGTGAAGCGGAACCGGGCCACGGCGGTGGCGGCGAGCAGGGCCACCAGGCCGCTCAGCAGCACCGTGGTCACCGCGACGAGCAGGCTGTTGAGGAAGAAGTCGGTGTAGCTGACCCCGGGGATCAGGTTTCCGGTGAGGATCTGGCGGTAGTGCGCCAGCGTCGGCTCGGCCGGGAGCGGGCGCGGGGTGCTGGCGAAGATCTCACTGCTCGGCTTGAGCGAGGTGGTGATCATCCAGTAGACCGGGAAGGCGGCGAAGACCGCCACCAGCAGGCCGGCGCCGTTGAGGGCGATCCGTCGGGCGGTACGGCCACGTCGCCCACCGCTCCCCCTCCGGCGCGCGGGAGTACGCGCCTCGGCGTCCTGCGGGGCACCTCCGGTGGTTGGTGCCGTGTCGGCCGTCACGACTCCTCCTCCTGCCTGAGCACCATCCGCACGTACACGCCGGTGACGACCAGCAGGATCAGCGTGAGGATCACCGCGACCGCCGCGCCGAGGCCGTACTTGGGCGGGGGTGAGAACGCCTCGGCGTACGAGTAGACGGAGAGCATGAAGGTCGGTCGGTCCTGGGTGCCGCCGGCGAGCACGTAGTACTGGGTGAAGACCTTGAAGTCCCAGATCGTGGAGAGCACCACCAGGATGCCGAAGACCGGCCGCAGCAACGGCACGGTGACCTGCCAGAACACCCGCCACGGCCCGGCACCGTCGACCCGGGCCGCCTCGTGCAGCTCGCTCGGCACGCTCTTGAGGCCGGCCAGCACGCTGACCGCCACGAACGGGAAGGAGTGCCAGACCACCACCAGCGTGAGGATCGCGAAGAACAGCAGCGGGGAGTTGAACCAGCCGTACCCGGTCCAGTCGGTGCGGCCGAAGATCGTCTGCGAGAGCCCGTCCGGCAGGGCGTTGAAGGCCCAGGTGACCAGCCCGCTGGTGTCGTTGAAGATCCACTTCCAGACGATGGTGCCGGTCAGTGCGGGGGTGGCCCAGGCGAGCATCACGCAACCGGCCACGAACGCCGCCATCCGCCGGCCCAACCGGTGGAGCAGCAGCCCGACCAGGGTGCCGAGGAGCATCGTCAGCGCCACGTTGGCCGCGGCGAACAGGACCGTGTTGCGCAGCACGGTCCAGAAGAACGGGTCACCGAGGATCTGGGCGTAGTTGCCCAGCCCGACCCAGGGCCAGTCCCGGTCACCGCGTACCTGGCGGACGTTGTCCAGCCGGTGGAAGGACATCACCACCACCTGGCCGAGCGGCCAGAGCAGCAGGACGCCGATGACCACCAGGCAGGGCAGCAACAGCAGGTACGGCAGGCGATCCACTCGGCGGCGCCGCCGCACGGGGGTCTCCCGTGCGGCAGCAGCCTCCGGTGTCTCGGTCAGCGTGGTCACTTGGCGTTGAGGATGCTTTCCATCTCCGCGGCCGCGTCGGCGGTGGCCTGTTCGACCGTCTTCTGACCCTTCATGACCGAGCTGTTCATCGCCTGGGTCACCGTCTTGGTCCGGCTGACCTCGACCCACCTGGGGGTGAGCGGCGTGAGCTTGGTGTTCCGCATCGTGGTCGCGAACGCCGCCATGATCTTGTCATTCGCGTACCGGTCGCCGCCCACCAGGTCGGAGTAGACCGGGAAGAAGCCGAGGCTGTCCGCGAACTTTTGGGCGTTCTTCTTGTTCAGCAGGACGGTGAGGTAGTCCCAGGCGAGGTCCTGACGCTGACTGTCCTGCCAGACCGCCAGGTCGGAACCACCGGCGAAGGCGGGTGCGGGCCGCCCGTCCGGGCTCGGGATGGGGAAGGTGCCCCAGACCTTCTCGATCTCCGGGTTGTCCTTGGCGATCGCGCCCTGCTGCCAACTCCCGGCGAACGCCATCGCCGCTTTGCCGGTGGCGAACTGGGTCCGCGCGTCGATCTCGTTCCAGCCGGCGGCGGCCGGTGGGGCGACCTTGTGGACGGTCACCAGGTCGGTCCAGAACCTCACCGCCTGTTGTGCCTGCGGCGAGGTCAGGCCGGAGGTCCAGGCGTCGCCCTGCCGGGTGGCGATCTCGCCGCCGGCGCCCCAGAGGAACGAGTAGAACGGCAGCTCGGAGTTGCCGGGCAGGGCGATGCCGTACGTGTCGGGTTTGACGGCTTGCACCGCCTTCGCCGCCGTCACCAGCTCGTCCCAGGTCGTCGGCGGTTGCACGCCGGCCTCGGCGAACCAGTCGGTGCGGTAGTAGATGCCCCGGACTCCGGCGTACCAGGGCACGCCGTACTGCCGTCCGTCGAGCTGGGCGTTGCGCACCAGGTCGGGCAGGATGTCCTTGCCCTCGGCCCAGCCGTTCATCCGGTCGGTCACGTCGGCGAGGGCCTCCTGCGCCGCCCAGCCCTGCGTCTCGGTGTTGCCCAGCTCGGTGATGTCGGGGCCTTCGCCACCGGCGAGCGCGGCCTGGAACTTCGTGGGCGCCTCCAGCCAGGGGACGTACTGCACGACCACGTCGGTGTCCGGGTGCATGGTGCGGAACTCGGTCTCCACGGCGTCGAGGAACGCGGTCTGCGCCTCGCTACCCTCGCCCATCATCCAGACCGTCAGCCGGCTGGGGTCGGCCGCGTCGTCGCCGGAGCCACCGCAGCCGGCCAGCACCATGGCGGTCGTGGCCACCACGGCGGTGACCGGGACCAGCCGTTTCCACCTGTTCACGCGACACCCCTCCCGCCTGGCATTTACCTTCCGCGTCGCACCCTAATACGAAGAATTCCTTTACAACAGTGGGCGGACCCGCCGGTGTCGCGGGGCAGAGCGGTGAGGGCGCCGTACGCCACCGGCAAACCGGGGCGTACGACAACGAAAGGCGCCCGACCTCGACGGTCGGGCGCCTTTCGTCAGTGAACTGTTACCGGGTGACACCCCGGCGGCCGCGGCCCACCCCTGCGACCAGCGCCACCGCGACGGCGGCCAGCAGGACCTGGAGCATCAGCTCCCGCCAGTCGATACCGGCGGTCTCGGCGAAGCCCGAAGCGCGGGCGATGACCGTGCCGAGCAGAGCCGCACCGACACCGATCAGCATGTGCAGCCAGATCGGCATCGGCTGCCGGCCCGGCACCACCAGGCGCCCCAGCGCGCCGATGATCAGACCGACGATCAGCGCGGTGATGATGCCCCAGACGGTGAACTCCATGGTCGTTCTCCTTCACAAAAGACTTCCCACGGTATTCGTGGTTTTCTGTCGTCGAGAGAGCTAATTCCCGACCCCACCGAACCCCAAACCGAGTTTCTGCGCCCAGACGGCACGAGATCACCCAGAAGTACGGTTCACGCAGCTCGGGAAGGGCGATCCGCCGGACGAGATCCGGCACGGCCCGGGGGCCGACCACAGCGGGCGCGGCTGCCGGTGCAAGGAAGGGTCCCCTGCTAACGCCTCGTGTATAGCAGGGGACCCTTCCTTACCTCCGGGAGTCGGCGTGCCGCCGACAGACGCCAGCGGGCGCCCGGCCGGATGGC
>NZ_SISL01000249.1:0-8803 GCF_004307965.1 Verrucosispora sp. SN26_14.1
AGGCCGCCGAGACCGCAGCGGCGGCCCCACCGACCGGGCACGCGGCGGCGAAGAACCCGGTCGCCAAGAAGGCCGTGGCGAAGAAGGCGGTCGCGAAGAAGGCGGGTGCCGTGCCGCCGCCGGAGGATCAGCCGGCGGCGAAGAAGGCCGTGGCGAAGGTCGCGAAGAAGGCGGTGGCGAAGAAGACGCCGGGTTCGGTGGCACGTCCCGCCGACGGTGACGCCCCGGCCCGACCCGCCAGCCGCCCGGACACCACGCCGTGACCGGCCGTCGCTCGCGGCGCTCCGGGCCGACGCGGTCGGCCGTGGGGCGGCGAGACGTCGGATCGGGTGCTGCGACGCGGGCCGGAGCGCGGCGGTGAGCGTGTCGCCACGGCCCGGGCCACCACCGGGGCCGCGCCCGGGTCCACCGCCGCAGTCGTGGAGCGAGGACGGCGCCGAGGACGGGGGACAGCCGGCGGTGGACGCCGCCGTGCAGGCGATGGCGAACGCCGCGAACCTCGCGCCGGCCGACCAGATCGCGCAGTACGAGGCCGCGTACCAGACGTTGCGGGAAACGCTCGCCACCATCGACCAGGCCTGAGGAGACCCTCCGCCCATGGCACGTCGTAACCGGTTGGACGCCGAACTCGTCCGTCGTGGCCTGGCCCGATCCCGGGAACAGGCCGCCGACCTGGTGGAGGCCGGTCGGGTACGGCTTCGGGGGGTGGTGGCCCGCAAGGCCGCCGCGATGGTCGACCCCGCCGACCCGCTGGTGGTAACCGGCGCCGACCCCGCCTCCGAGTACGTCTCCCGGGGCGGACACAAACTGGCCGGTGCGCTGGCCGCCTTCGCCCCCGGTGGGCTGACCGTGACCGGCCGGCGGTGCCTGGACGCCGGGGCGTCCACCGGCGGCTTCACCGACGTGCTGCTGCGGGCGGGCGCGGCCGAGGTGGTGGCGGTCGACGTCGGCTACGGACAGCTCGCCTGGTCGCTGCGGACCGACGAGCGGGTCCGGGTCCTGGAACGGACGAACGTCCGGACGCTGACCGCCGAGGCGATCGAAGGGCAGGTCGACCTGACGGTGGCCGACCTGTCGTTCATCTCGCTGCGGCTGGTGCTGCCGGCCTTGGCCGCCTGCACGGCCGTCGACGGCGACCTGGCGTTGATGGTCAAGCCCCAGTTCGAGGTGGGCCGGGAACGGGTCGGTGCGGGTGGCGTGGTGCGGGACCCGGCGCTGCGGGCCGAGGCGGTGCTCGACGTCGCCGCGTCCGCCGCGACGCTCGGACTGGGGCTGGCGGAGCTGGCGGCCAGCCCGCTGCCCGGCCCGAGCGGCAACGTCGAGTTCTTCGTATGGTTACGCCGGGACGCGCCAGCGGCCGACCCGGAACGGGTACGGGCCGTGGTGGCGGCCGGGCCCGGTGCGCCGGCGGCCGCCGGTGACGCGCGTGACGAGGTGACGAAGGAGGTGGCCGGGTGAGTGAGGGCAACTCCGCCACGGCGGGGGTAGGTCCGGGTGGTTCGACGCGACGGCCGACCCACGGCGGGCGGGCCTTCCGGTGACCCGTACCGCCCTGCTGGTGACCCACACGGGTCGCCGGCGCAGCACGGAACACGCGCGTACGGTCGCGGCCGACCTGATCGCCGCCGGCTTCGAGGTCCGGGTGGTGGCCGAGGAGGCCGAGGATCTCGACCTGCCGGGCGCGGTGCCGGTGACCGGGCCGGAGGCGGCCGAGGGTGCCGAGATCGTCTTCGCGCTCGGTGGTGACGGCACCTTCCTGCGCGCCGCCGAGCTGGCCCGCCCGGCGAAGGTGCCGCTGCTCGGCATCAACCTGGGCAAGGTCGGCTTCCTGGCCGAGGCGGAGATCGACGATCTGGATCTCGCGGTGCGCGACGTGGTGGGCCGCAACTACAGCGTCAACGAGCGGCTCACCCTGGACGTCACCGCCGAGTTCGACGGCGGGCCGACGATCGAGTCGTGGGCGCTCAACGAGATCAGCGTCGAGAAGGGCGAACGGGCCCAGATGCTGGAGCTGCTGGTCGATGTGGACGGTCGCCCCCTGTCGCGGTACGGGTGCGACGGGGTGGTCTGCGCCACGCCGACCGGCTCGACGGCGTACGCCTTCTCCGGCGGCGGGCCCGTGGTCTGGCCCGAGGTGGAGGCGCTGCTGCTGGTGCCGATCAGCGCGCACGCCCTGTTCAGCCGGCCGCTGGTGACCGCGCCCACCTCGACCTTCTCGATCACCGTGGACCCGTTCACCACGCTGGCGGTGCTCTCCTGCGACGGGCGGCGGGTCTACGACCTGCCGCCGGGCGCCCGGGTCACGGTGCGTCGCGGTGTCCTGCCGGTGCGGATCGTGCGGCTGCGCGACCGGTCGTTCACCGACCGCCTGGTGGCCAAGTTCGACCTGCCGGTGCACGGCTGGCGGGGCAACCGCCGCTGACCCGGGTCGCCGCGCCGGCTGGTCAAGTGTCGGGCCACGCGTCTACTGTCGGGTGCTGTGCTGGAGGAGCTACGGATCACCGGACTGGGCGTCATCGAGGACACCACGCTGCCGCTCGCCGGTGGCATGAATGTCATCACCGGCGAGACCGGTGCCGGTAAGACGATGGTGGTCACCGGCCTTGGCCTGCTCTTCGGGGGCCGTGCCGACGCGGGGCGGGTGCGTGCCCAGCCCGGTCGGGCCGTCGTCGAGGGGCGCCTGCGTCTCAGCGGTCGGGTCGCCGAATCGGTGCACGCCCGGATCACGGACGCCGGGGGCGAGCCCGACGACGACGGCGCGATGCTGCTGAGCCGGACGGTCACCGTGGAGGGTCGCTCGCGGGCGCATCTGGGCGGGCGGAGCATGCCGGTGTCGACGCTCGGCGAGGTGGGCGAACAGGTGGTGGCCGTACACGGCCAGTCCGACCAGTTGCGCCTGCTGCGTCCCGCCGAGCAGCGGGCCGCCCTGGACCGCTTCGCCGGGCCGGAGCACGAGAAGCTGCTGGAGGCGACGCGCGAGGCGTACACGCAGTGGCGTCGGGTGGTGGACGACCTGGCGGACCGGCGGCGCAACGCGCGGGAGCGCCACCAGGAGGCGGATCTGCTGCGGCTCGGGCTCGACGAGATCACCCGGGTCGATCCGCAGGCCGGTGAGGACGACGAGCTCAAGACCGAGGCGCAGCGGCTGGAACACGCCGAGGGACTGCGTACCGCGGCGCAGGTCGCCCACCAGTGCGTGGCCGGCGGGTTGGAGGCCACCGACGACACCACGGACGCCTCGGCGCTGCTCGGCACCGCCCGGCGGACGTTGGAGGCGCAGGCCGGCACCGATCCGGCCCTGGGTGAGCTGGCGGCGCGGTTGGAGGAGGCGGCGACCTTGGTCGCCGACGTGTCGGTGGAACTGTCGACGTACCTCACCGGGCTGGACGCCGACCCGGCCCGGCTGCAGAGCATCTACGAGCGCCGGGCCGCGCTGCGGGCGTTGACCCGCAAGTACGCCGACGACGTCGACGGGGTGATCGCCTGGGCGGAGCGGGCCCGGACCCGACTGTCCGACCTGGACATCTCCGACGAGGTCCTTGAGGAACTGGACCGGGAGGCGTCCCGGCTGGCCGCTGAGGTGGCCGAGTTGGCCGGCCGGTTGTCGGCGTCCCGCCAGGAGGCGGCGGTGCGCTTCGCCGAGCAGGTGACCGTCGAGTTGGCCGGGCTGGCCATGCCGCACGCCCGCGTCGAGGTGGCGGTGCTGCCCCGGCCGGCCGGGCGGACCGAGCCCACGTTGCCGGTCAACGGGGTGGAGGTCGGTGTCGGGCCGGACGGCGGCGACGAGGTCGAGTTGCGGCTGCTGGCCCATCCCGGTGCGCCGTCGTTGCCGTTGCAGCGCGGCGCGTCCGGCGGTGAGCTGTCCCGGGTGATGCTCGCCATCGAGGTCGTCTTCGCCGGTTCGGGCGGTCCGCCCACGCTGGTCTTCGACGAGGTCGACGCGGGGGTCGGCGGTCAGGCGGCGGTGGAGATCGGCCGTCGGCTGGCCCGGTTGGCCCGCAGCCACCAGGTGCTGGTGGTGACCCACCTGCCGCAGGTGGCCGCGTTCGCCGACCGCCACCTGGTGGTGGCGAAGGACACCGGTGGCGCGGTGACCACCAGCGGGGTGCGGGTGGTGGAGGACACCGAGCGGGCCCGGGAACTGGCCCGGATGCTCGCGGGTTTGCCGGACTCGGATCTGGGTATCGCTCACGCGGAGGAGTTGCTGGCCGTCGCGGCCCGAGAACGGCGGTCGTGAGAACCGTCATTGTGAGCGGAGGCACACCGGCCTTCGCCCATCTGTGCTTCCCTGGGTAGGCGGCCCTGCTCAGGCATGTCGCGACAGATTCGCCTGCCTCACATGCCAGGATGGTCACGATGCGTCTACCCACGTTGCGCCGGACCCGGAACGCGGAACCGGGACGAATCCTCGGCACCGCCCGCCTCGACCGCCGGACGAAACGCCTGGTCGGTCGGCTCCGCCCCGGTGACATCGCCGTGATCGACCATGTCGACCTGGACCGGGTCGCCGCCGACTCGCTGGTCGCCGTGGGCGTCGGCGCGGTCCTCAACGCCAAGCCGTCGGTCTCCGGCCGCTATCCCAACCTCGGTCCGGAGGTGCTCGTCGCGGCGGGCATCCCACTCCTGGACGACCTCGGTGAGGGCGTCTTCGAGCGGATCCGCGAGGGCGACACCGTGCGGATCGAGGGCAACACCGTCTATCTCGGCGACGAGCCGCTGGCGCACGGCAGCCTGCAGGACGCCGAGAGCGTGGCCAAGGCGATGAGCGACGCCCGCGAGGGCCTGTCGGTGCAGTTGGAGGCGTTCGCCGCCAACACCATGGACTACCTCAAGCAGGAACGTGACCTGCTGCTCGACGGTGTCGGCGTACCGGACATCGCGACCGAGATCCAGGGCCGGCACTGCCTGATCGTGGTGCGGGGTTACGACTACAAGGCCGACCTGGACGTGCTGCGCCCGTACATCCGGGAGTTCAAGCCGGTGCTGATCGGCGTCGACGGCGGGGCCGACGCGCTGGTCGAGGCGGGCTACACGCCGGACATGATCATCGGTGACATGGACTCGGTCACCGACGACGTGCTGCGCTGCGGCGCCGAGGTGATCGTGCACGCGTACCCGGACGGCCGGGCTCCCGGTCTGCCCCGGGTCAACGGCCTGGGGGTGCCGGCGGTGACCTTCCCCGCCGCCGCCACCAGCGAGGACCTCGCGATGCTGCTGGCCGACGAGAAGGGCGCCTCGCTGATCGTCGCGGTGGGCACCCACGCCACCCTGGTCGAGTTCCTGGACAAGGGGCGCGGCGGCATGGCGTCGACGTTCCTCACCCGGCTCAAGGTCGGTGGCAAGCTGGTCGACGCCAAGGGTGTGAGCCGGCTCTACCGGCAGAGCATCTCGGGTTCCTCGCTGTTGCTGCTGGTGCTCTCGGCGGTGGCGGCGATGGCCTCGGCGGTGGCGGTGTCCACCGTCGGCAAGGCGTATTTGGGCGTGGTCTCCGAGTGGTGGGACAATTTTGTGTTCCAGCTCGGCCAGCTCTTCTAGCTCCCGACCGATCAAGAGGCTGCAAGCGTGATCAACTTCCGGTACCACGTGGTGTCCCTGACCGCGGTCTTCCTCGCGTTGGCGATCGGCCTGGTCGTCGGTACAGCCGCCCTCAACGGCCCGGTCGCGGACTCGCTCAAGGAGACCGTCAACTCGCTGCGCAAGGACAACCAGCAGATGCGCCAGACGGTCCAGAACATGCAGCGCGAGCTGGAGCTGGAGGAGGAGTTCGCGGCCGAGATGGCCCAGGTGATCCTGCCGGGCAAGCTGACCGGCAAGCGGGTGCTGGTGCTCAGCCTGCCCACCGGCCGGGACCACACCGAGGGCGTGGTCAAGATGCTGGAGCTGGCGGGTGCCGTGATCACCGGGCGGGTCGACCTGCAGGACAAGTTCATCAACCCGGAGAACAACAACAACCTGCTGGAACTGGCGGTCACCGCGGCCCGGCCCACCAGCGCGCCGACCAGCGGACTGCCCGGCAACGGGCACGGCGTGGAGACCTCCAGCGCCCTGCTGGCCACCGTGCTGCTGGATCAGCCCGCCGGGGCCGAGCCGGTCACCGAGGCCGACCGGCGGGCGGTGGTGACCGCGTACGGCAACGCGAACTACCTGACCACCGCGGACCGGATCACCGACGCCGCCGAGGCGGTCGTGGTGATCAGCGGCCAGCCGTACGTGGACAAGGACTCCGCCAAGAAGGACGAGTCGGTGGTGAAGATCGCCGAGCAGTTCGACCGCACCGGCGGCATCGTGGTCGCCGGCAACGGCTCCACCGGCGGCAACCTGGTTTCCTTCGTCCGGGGCGACGCGGTGCTGGCGCAGACCATCTCCACCGTCGACAACGCCAACACCGTCCAGGGACAGCTCGTCACCTCGCTGGCCGTCGTGCAACAGCTCAACGAGCGCAAGGCCGGCCAGTACGGCGTGGGCGACAACGTCGAGCTGGTGCCTAGACTGCCCCAGTGAGTCGACGGGACACCCCGGGTGTCCGGTTCGACGATGTCGCCCGCCGACCGGCGGCGCAGACGGCGTGAGCGAGCGAGGTGAGCTGGGGCGTGGGCGTACTCGGTCGACTGCTGGCGGCGGGGGTCGGTGCGGCTGCCGCCCGGTACGCGCTCCGTGAGATCCGTACCTCCCCGGCCGGTCCGACACTGGCGCGAACGAACTTCCGTGGCCGTACGGTGACGCTGGCGGCCGGGCCGGCGCTGGCGGTGAGCGCCTCCGGGGCGGCGGCCGGTGGCGCGCCCAGCGTGCCGGGAGGAGCGGCGGTCCTGGTGGCGGGGCTCGGCGCCGGTGCGGTCGGGCTCTACGACGACGTGGTCGGCGCCCGGCCGGAGCAGAAGGCGGACAAGGGCTTCGCGGGACACCTCGCCGCGCTGCGGCAGGGGCGGGTCAGCACCGGCCTGGTCAAGATCGTCGGAGTGGGCGCGGCCGGTCTGGGTGCCGCCGCGCTGCTCGCCGCCGACCCCCGGGTGGCCGGGCACCGTGGTCGGCGACGCCAGGGCGGGCTGGGCCGGACCGTGGACGTGCTGCTCGGCGCCGGTGTGGTGGCCGGCACCGCCAACCTGCTCAACCTGCTCGACCTGCGACCCGGGCGGGCGCTGAAGTCGGGCCTGCTGCTCGGCGCGCCGCTGCTCGGTGGCGCGACCGGTGGGATCGCCGCCGGTGCGGTGGGCGCCGCCGCCGGGCTGCTTCCCGCCGACCTCGACGAGGACGTGATGCTCGGCGACAGCGGCGCGAACGCGCTCGGCGCCGTGCTCGGCGTGGCGCTGGCCGCACGCACCGGCCCGATCGGTCGGGCCGGGATCCTGGCGGTGCTCGCCGGCCTGACGGCGGCCAGCGAGAAGGTCAGCTTCACCGCCGTCATCGCGCGCACCCCGGGCCTGCGTGAACTCGACGCGCTGGGCCGTCGCGACGACTGACGTGACCAGACCGACACCCCTCGCCGGCGCCGGCCGGGTGGCCGGGGCCGCCGCGCTGATCGCCGTGCTCACCGTGGTCAGCCGGCTGGCCGGGTTCGGCCGTACCGCCGTCTTCACCTGGGTGGTGCAGGACAGCGACCTGGGCGCGATGTACGTGATCGCGAACACCGTCCCCAACATCATCTTCGAGATCGTGGCCGGCGGGGCGCTGGCCAGCCTGGTCGTACCGCTGCTCGCCGGTGCGGTCGCGGCCGGCGACCGGCGGGCCGTGGCGGCGACCACGAGCGCGCTGCTGACCTGGACGGTGACGCTGCTGGTGCCGTTGGCGGTGCTGGTGGCCCTGGGCGCCGAGCAGATCGTGTCGGTCTTCCACAGCCGCAGCCCGGAGGAACTGGCGGCCGGGGCCCGGATGCTGCGGGTCTTCGCGCCGCAGGTGCCGCTCTACGGCATCGGGATCGTGCTGACCGGTGTGCTCCAGGCCCACCGCCGCTTCGCCTGGCCGGTGATCGCGCCGCTGCTGTCCAGCCTGACGGTGATCGTGGCGTACCTCGTCTTCGTGGCCGTGGCCGGTCCGGGGGCGAGCGTGGCGCAGGCGGGCCGGGGTGCGGAACTGATCCTGTCCGGCGGCACCACGCTCGGTGTGGTGGTGCTCTCGCTGTCGCTGCTGATCCCGTTGCGGCGGCTCCGCCTGCGACTGCGCCCCGGATACGGCTTCCCGGCCGACGCGCGGGCGCGGGTGGGTGGTCTGGTCACCGCCGGTGTGGTCACCGTCACCGCCCAGCAGGTGGCCACGCTGGTGATCCTCTATCAGATCTCCGGTGGTCGGACCGAGGCCCCGCAGGTGTTCAACCTCGCCCAGACGTTCTATCTGCTGCCCTGGGCGGTGCTGGCGGTGCCGCTGGCCACGGCCGCGTACCCGGCGTTGGCCGAGACGGCGGCCGGCGGCGACGAGGCCGGCTACCGGGACACCCTGTCCGGCACGGTGCGCGCGGTGCTGCTGTCCAGTTGCCTCGGCGCGGCGGCGCTGGTCGGGGTGGCCGGTCCGATCGGCCGGTTCTTCCCGCTGGACGCCTCCGCCACCGCCACGGCCGTCGCCGGCTTCGCCCCGGGGCTGCTCGGGTACGGGCTGTTCGCGGTCCTCTCCCGCGCCCTGTACGCCCGGGGCGCGACCCGGGAGGCCACGCTCGCCATCAGTGCCGGATGGCTGGCGGTCACGCTCGGTACGCTGCCGATGGCGGCGCTGCTCCCCACGGCCGACCGGGTGCTCGCCGTCGCGCTGGCCAACTCGGCGGGCATGCTGCTGCTCGGCGGGCTGCTGCTGCTGGCGGTCCGGCGCGCGGCCGGTC
>NZ_SISL01000025.1:0-30910 GCF_004307965.1 Verrucosispora sp. SN26_14.1
CCGGTGAGGTGGTCCTGCCCGGCCTGCGGCGGCTGCCCGCCGCTGCGGAACCCGGCGTCGCCGTCCCCGTCGACCTGCCCAGCGATCTGGTCGACGGCGTCGACCGGGCCGCGCGGTCGCTCGGGGTGACCCGCTTCGAACTGCTCCTCGCGGTGCTGCACGCGCTGCTCGCCCGCTACGGCAACCGGGACACCCCGGTCGGGGTGGCGCTCTCCACCCGTACCCCCGACCAGGCCGACCGGATCGGACTGTTCGTCAACGAACTGCCCGTCACCGCCGACCCGGCCGGCGGGACGTTCCGCGCACACGCGCACACCGTCCGGGCCCGGCTGCGCGAGGTGTACCCGTACCGCGCGGTGCCGTTGGCCCAGGCCGTGCCCGGCCTGCGTCCCGCACCGGCGTTGACCCCGGTCAGCATCGGCTACCGTCAGCGCGGCAGCGCACCGGTCTTCCCCGGGGTGGAGAGCGAGGTCGACTGGACGCTGTTCTGCGGTGCCGCCCGCAACGCGTTGCACGTCCAGGTGGTGGACGCGCCCACCGGGCTCACCGTCAGCCTCCAGCACAGTCCGGCGGCCATCGACACCGCCGCCGTACGCCGTATCGGCGGGCACCTGCGCACCATGCTGGCCGCCGTGGTCGCCGACCCCGATCAGCCGGTGGCGGAGATGCCGCTGCTGCCCGCCGACGAGTTCGCACAGGTCACCCGCGTCTGGAACGACACCGCCCGGACGTACCCGGTCGACGCCACCGTGCCGGCCCTGTTCGCCGCCCGGGTCGCCGCGGACCCGGACGCGGCGGCCGTGGTCGACGGTGACCGGACGCTGAGCTACGCCCAGCTCGACACCGCCGCCACCCGGCTCTGCGTCCTGCTGCGGCAGCGGGACGTCGGGCCCGGCTCGCTCGTCGCGGTCGCGCTGGACCGGTCGTGGGAGGCGGTGGTGACCATGCTCGCGGTGTGGCGCTGCGGGGCCGCCTACCTGCCGGTCGACCCCGGCCACCCGCCGGCCCGCCAGCAGGCCGTACTCGCCGACGCCACGCCCACGCTGGTGGTCACCGGTGCCGCCGCGCCGGACCCCGCCCGGCCCACGCTCACCCTCGACCGGAGCGCCCTGCTCGACGGCCCGGTCCCGGCCGCGCCCGACCTCCCGCCGACCGCCGCCGACCTCGCCTACGTGCTCCACACCTCCGGGTCGACCGGGCACCCGAAGGGTGTGGCGGTGCGCCACGGCTCGCTGACCAACCTGCTGCTCGGCGTCCGCGACCTGCTGGAGAGCGGTCCGACGCACCGGTGGCTGCACCTGACCTCGCCGTCGTTCGACATCTCCACGGTGGAGGTCTTCCTGCCGCTGGTCACCGGCGGCACGGTGGTCGTCGCCTCGGCCGTCAGCGCCCTGGACGGCGCCGGAGTCCTGCGGCTGATCCGCGCCGCCGGAGTCACCCACGCCCAGGCCACACCGTCCGGCTGGCGGGTGCTGCTGGAGGCCGGTCTCGGCGACCGGACCGGGTCGGCGGACGGGGACGCCCCGCTGGTCGCGGTCACCGGCGGGGAGGCACTGCCGGTCACCCTCGCCCGCGAGCTGCGGTCCCGCACCGCGCGCCTGATCAACGGGTACGGTCCGACGGAGGCGACCGTGTACGCGACCATGGCGGAGATCCCGGTCGACCCCGACGAGGTGACCATCGGCCGCCCGCTGCCCAACGTTCGGGCGTACCTGCTGGACGAGGCGGGGCGGCCCACGCCGGTCGGGCTCCCCGGCGAGCTGTGGCTGGGCGGCGCCGGGGTGGCCGCCGGCTACCGGGGACGTGACGACCTGACCGCCGAGCGGTTCGGTCCGGATCCGTTCGGGGCGACCGGTGACCGGCTCTACCGCACCGGCGACCGCTGCCGGTGGCTGCCGGACGGGCGGATCGAGTTCCTCGGCCGCGCCGACGACCAGGTCAAGATCCGGGGACACCGGATCGAGTTGGGCGAGATCGAGACCCGGCTGCTGGAGCACCCCGAGGTCGCCGCTGCGGCCACGGTCCTGCGGCACGACGCCGACGAGCCCCGCCTCGTCGCGTACGTGGTGCCCCGGCCGGGTGCCGCTCCGGAGCCGGCCGGCTTGCGTCGACACCTGGCGTCGAGTCTGCCGACGGCGGTGCTGCCCACCGACTACGTGACGCTCGACCGGTTGCCGCTGAACCCGAGCGGCAAGGTCGACCGGGCCGCCCTGCCCGCCCCGGCACCCCGCGACGCCGTCACTGGCTCGCGCGCTTCAGGGCCCGAGGCACCCGACGGCACGCCGGCCGACTCACCCGACGGCGCGGTGGCCGGTGTGCCGGGCGGCGTGGACGCCGACGGTGGTGACGACCCGGTGGTGGCGCAGCTCCGGCTGATCTGGCAGGAGGTGCTACGAATCCCCGACATCGGCGTGCACGAGGACCTCTTCGACCTCGGCGGGCACTCGCTGACGGTGACCCGGATCAGCGGCCGGATCCAGCAGCGGCTCGGGGTCGAGGTGCCGCTCGACGCCTTCTTCGACACCCCGACCATCGCCGAGATCGCCGACATCGTGCGGCAGTCCGGGAAGGAGTTCTGATGACGGCCGACCCCGGACTGCGGGCACGGATCGCCCAGATGGTCAGCGAGGCCACCGGAGGGGAGGTCGAGCCGGCCGACCTCCTCGCCGGCGGGTCGATGATCGCGTTGGGCGTCGACTCCCTGGGACTGCTGCGTCTGGTCGACGCGATCGAGTCGGAGTACGGCGTCGAGGTCGAGCTGACCGGCGCCGGTCGTCGACTCGACACCCTGGACGACCTCGTGGCGATGCTGGCCGCCGCCGAGCGGTGAGCCGGCCTCGGCTCATACGGTCAGCACGAGTTTGCCGAGGGTGTGCCGGCCGGCGAAGTCGGTGAGCGCGCGTACGCCCTCGGCGAGCGGGTACCGGCGGCCGACGGTCGGAGTGAGGCCGGCGACCTCGCGCATCCCGCCGAACCGGCCCTCCACGTCGAGCACCAGTTCGAAGCGCACGTCGCTGCGGTCGAGGAAACGCGGATCCGGCTGGGGAAAGGTGATCGTGTAGAGCCGTCCACCGGGCCGCAGTGCCCGTCCGACCCGCTGGAGGCGGTCGCTGGGCAACACCAGGTTGAATGCCAGGTCGACCTGGTCCGGATAGTCGTCGGCGTAGTCGATGACCTCGGTGGCCCCCTTCGCTCGCAGCAGTTCCGCGTCCGGCGGGCGTCCGGTGGCGATCACCGTGGCGCCGGTCAGCTTGGGCAGCAGGGTGGTGCCCACGCCGCCGCTGGCACCGACGACCAGGACGGTCTCCCCGGGCTGCGGTGCCGCGGTGGCGAGCAGGGCCTGGACGGTGAGGCCCACGGTCGGCAGCGCAGCGGCCTCGGCGACGTCCAGCGCTGCGGGCCGGTGCGCGATGAACGGCGTGTCCGCCTCGAAGACGGCGTACTCGGCGAGGGTGCCGGTGGTCAGGCTCGGCCGGCCGGCGCCGACCATCGCCCGCAACGCCCGGGGCACGGCGTGCCCGAACACCTCGTCGCCCACGTGGTACGCCTCGACGCCCGCGCCGACCTCGCTGACCGTGCCGGCGAAGTCGTTGCCGAGGACGTGTGGGAAGGTCAGCTCGGCGGCGCTTCGAAACTCACCGGCGGGTAGCCGTACGTCCATCGGGTTGATCGAGGCGGCGGCGATCCGTACCTGGATCTGTCCTGGCCCCGGCCGGGGGATCGGCATGTCGGCGACGGTGAGTCGTTCGGGTGGCCCGTACCCGGTGGCGACGACAGCTTTCATGATCCCCCCGTTCGCTAGGGCGGTCCGAAACGGACCGTGCGGTCAGGTTAGTGATGAACGGACCGCGCGGTCAACTTGTAGGCTGGGTCGGTGACCGCCTCGATCCGACCGTTGCGCGCGGACGCCGCGCGCAACCGGGCGTCGTTGCTGGCCGCAGCGGAGGCGGAGTTCGCCGAGCGTGGCCCGGACGCGTCGGTGGCCGACATCGCCCGACGGGCCGGCGTCGGCAAGGGCACCGTGTTCCGCCACTTTCCGACCAAGGACGATCTCCTCGCGGCGGTGGTGCTCGACCGGATCGACGGGCTCGCCGAGTTGGCGCGGCGGCTCGGGGCCGCTTCCGACGCGGGTGCCGCACTCCTGGAGTTCCTGGACGCTGCGGCGAGTCGGCAGCAGCGGTTGGACCTGTCGTTTCTGCGTGAGTCCGGCGCGCTCAACGACCAACTCGCCGAAGCCCGAGGTCGCCTCTTCGTAGAGATCACCGCCCTTGTCGAACGCGCACAGGCGACGGGCGCGGTCCGGCACGACATCACCGGGACGGACGTGATCCTGCTGATGTGCGCGCCGAGCCACGTCGTCAGCTTCGTGCCGCAGGCATCACCGGAGCTGTGGCGACGTTATCTGGCGATCATCTTCGACGGGCTCGGGCCGGCCGGCGCCCGGCCGCTGCCCCAACCGCCGCCGGACCCGGTCTCGGGGGAACTCCACCACCCGCGCTGACGGTACGTCCCTGGCACCGGGCCGTGACCCGGTGCCAGGGACGCCTGTGCTCAGCTCGCCGTGCAGGTCGGTGTCGGTGCGCTGGGCGTGCCGGTGGTGGAGCCGAGGAAGCCGAAGGTGGTGCTGGCCCCGGCGGCCAGTGTGCCGTTGTAGCTGACGTTGCGCGCGGTGACCGCCGAGCCCTGGCTGGTGACGGTCGCGTTCCACGCCTGGCTGATCGTCTGGCCACCGGCGAACGTCCAGGTCACCGTCCAGCCGCTGATCGCCCGGGTGCCGGCGGTGACCCGCACCTCGCCCTGGAATCCGCCGGTCCACTGGCTGGTCACCGCGTACGTGGCGGTGCAGCCACCACCACCGGGCGGAGGCGTGGTCGGTGGGGGAGTGGTGGGGGGCGGCGTGGTCGGCGGGGGAGTCGTCGGCGGGGGCGTGGTGATGGTGCCGCCCCACCCGGCGGTGGAGTCCAGCCAGGCCGCCCGGCGCAGCATCCAGTCCCGCATGACCTGCACCTGGCCCTGCCAGGTGGGCGCGGTCGGCGTGACGAAGAAGCTGACCATCCGGGTGGTCAGGTTGGGCCAGCGCTGGAAGTTGCGCTGGGCGCCGTTGGCCAGGGGCGCGCTCAACGCGTTGATCCGGGCCTGCATCGACGCGTCGGAGAGCAGCCCCCGGCGCAGGGTCTGCCACCGCTGCCGCACCTCGTTGACGAAGGCCGGATCGCGCAGCAACTGGGTGAACCAGTCGTTCGCCACCGGCTGGCGGACCTGCTGGTGCTGCCATCCGGCGGTCTGGTCGTTGGCGAAGAAGCCGCCCACGCTGAAGCTGAGGTCGTAGTCCCAGAGCGGACCGGCGAAGATCTTGGTGTCCCGGTCCTTGTAGAAGTAGGCACTGCGGACGTACGAGTCCATCTCGCGGCTCAGTTCGTTGATGATGAGCTGGTCGATGAAGGAGCCCACGTCGATGTACGCCCGGTAGCCGTTGACCGGGTCGGCGAAGTTCGGTGCCCGCAGCACGTTGTGGAACTCCTGGATGTGGTTGCGCAGCCAGTCCCGTTGCTCCGGCTGCAACGACGACGGGTCGGCCACCTCCAGGTAGTTCCAGCAGGTCGCGGCCGGGCCGGTGCACGGCAGGATCGGCTCCTCGGCGGCCATCCACTCGAACTTCCAGATGTATCCGCCGGTGATCCTCGGCAGCGTCCGGTCGTCGGCACGCAACTGCTTGAGGTCGAGCCGGTTCTTGGAGTTCTTGATCGTCTCGACGATCATGTAGACGCCCATGTAGTCGTCGGCCCCGACCGGCCCGGCGTCGGTGTTGAGATAGAACTCGGCGAAGGCGTAGCGCGGGGCGGGCAGGCCCATCTCCCGACCGAGGTCGTAGACGAACGCCTCCCGGATCAGCGCCTTGTCGGTGAACGGCCCGCGCAGCACCCAGTCCGAGTCGGCGGGCATGCCCAGCACCGGATAGTCCGCGTCGTCGTCATCGTTGTCCCAGAACTCCAGCCGGAACGGCGTCTTCTCGAACGTCGCCGAGGACTGACCGCGCAACCGGAACCCGGCCCGGGTGGCGACGGTGGGCGCGGCGGCCAGCGAGGTGGTGCCGCCGCTCGGCTCGAAGACCATCGTGGCGGCGTCGATGTACTCCCGGTCCGGCCGTCCGGCGCCGTACGAGTCGATCAGGACCACCGGCAGGTCGTGGGCGGTGCTGGTGTTCTGCGCGACGTACATGGCGGTGCCCGGCGCGCCGGAGGCGGTCTGCCCGACGAAGGCCTGGGCCCGCAGCTGGGTGGTCCGGGTGAAGCGCAGCGCGGTGCCGGAATAGAGCGGCGACTGTGCGGTGGGCAGGTTCCCGTCGGTGGTGTATCGGATCTGCGCGCCGCTGACGGTGGTGCTCAACCCCACCGTCACCGCGCCCTGGAAGGTGCCGCTGGGCACCGAGAAGCCGATGTCGCCGACCAGGTCGTCGGCGGCCTCGGAGGCGGCGGCGGTGGCCGCCGTGTCGGCGGTGGTCCGGGTGGCGGAGCCGGCGACCGCTTCGGTGCCGGCGAGTGTTTCGGTGCCGGCGGTCGGTTCGGCGCCGGCGGGCGACGGTGACGGGACGAGCAACCCGGCGACGAGTACGGCGACGGCTGCGATCGCGGCGGTGCGCAGTGGTGCCGCCGCGGTGCGGACGGTCAGACGCACGATGCCTCCTGAACGGATCGGTGGGGGACGGTGGTCGGTGCGGTGTCCACCGGTGCGGTGCCGCCCTGGAAGTGCCGCCGCAGCGTGCGTCGCCACGGTGAGTCCGGCAGTTCCGGACGGAGGGCGGCCAGACCGGTGGCGTACTTGGAGATGCGGACGGGGCGCAGCCCTCGACGCCAGAGCAGCCGATCCGCGTGCGTGGCGGCGGAGCCGGTCTTGGTCTCGACCACGGCCAGTTCGGGCAGGCAGAGGGCGAGGTCGCCGTCCTGCCAGGTCAGGCCGGTGTCGATGGTGACCCGGCTGGCGGAGGACGGCAGCAGCAGCGTTGCGCGGCGGTAGCTGGTGACCAGGACCGGTTCCAGACTGCTGCCGGCGGCGGTGGGTGCGACCGCCTCGCGGACCAGCGCCTCGTCCACGAAGGCGCGGCCGGGGCCGACGGTGTTCCGGTCCTGCGGGTCGTACGGCAGTCGGTGTTTGGTGATGCTGCCGCGTGCTCCGCTGATCTTCACTTCGAGCCAGCACTGGGCGGAGTCGAGGTAGGTGCGGGTCCGCACCTTGAACCGTCGCCGTCGTCGGTAGGCCGCGCAGTGGTAGCTGGCCAACCGTGGGGTGTCGAAGTAGACCGACTCGTAGCGGAAACTGCGTTCCCCGTCGATCTCCAGCACCCGCGCGTCCGTGGTGAGCTGATCCAGCAGGTCGGGCAGCGCGTGGACCGGGACGACGTACTTGCGGTCCACCCTGGTCTGTAGGGCGGCCAGCCCGAGGACGTCGGCCAGCCCGACCGGGGTCATCGCCGACAGCATCGGGCTGGCGGGCGACCCGGTCACCGCGGGGCTCCCGCCGGTGCGGCGGTGCCGGCAGGGGAGAGGGTGCTGGTGGCCCGGCCCTTCACCGAGTACCGGACGTCCACCACGGTGGTCTCGTTCACCAGGTCGAGCCGTTGCACGGTGACGACGTGCACCCGGCCGCCGAGGAGCTGTTCCAGTTGCGCGACGAGGGCGAGATGGTCGGTGACGGCCGAGTCGAGCACCAGGATCTGGTGCCGGTAGTGACGGAGCAGCCGGGGGTGGTCGCCGAGGAACATCACCACCAGGATCAGGCCCATCAGACCGCCGCTGAGCCAGAGCTGGGTGGTGCTCAACGCGCCGAGGATGCCCAGCGCGAGCGCCGAGAAGTAGTACGCGACCTCGTGCTGGTCGAGTTCGGTCGAGCGCAGCCGGATGATGGACAGCACGCCGAACAGGGCCAGGCCCAGCCCGAGTCCGGCGCCGACGTTGCTGGCGCTCAGTGCGCTCGCCACCGCGAGGACGCCGACGTTGACGCCCAGGTAGGCGACGACGAGGTCGCGGCGGCGGTGGCGGGGGAAGTAGAGCCCGAAGACGAGCAGGGCCACCGCGCCGATGTCGATCGCGAACAGGATCAGCTGCGACATCTCGTACTTCCTCCTGGATCGCCGCCGCGCCGACCGGCGACCGTCCACGGCACCTCCGACGTACCGTGCAGGACCAGCCGAACGCCTCTGAAACTTCCGGTGAACTTGCCGGAAGTAGTTCGGGAATATTAGACCGCCGTATCGAAGCAGGTCAATAACTCTCTGTGTCCTCCCGGGTGACGGGCGGCGAGCGGCGTCCGCCGCCGACGGGCCCGGCCGGTGGTGTCGGTGCTGATCAGGGGCGCTGTCGGGGTGGGGTGCCGGTGGTGGGTCGGTGCGGTGCGGGTGGTCGGCGGCTTCGGCCGTCGGTGGTCCGTTCGGGGTGCTGCGGGCTGTCGTCGCAGGTCGGGCCGTTGCCCACGGTGACGATAGATCGACAGGCGACGCACGGCGGGCGACCGGAATCATGGGCTCTGTCCGATGTGGGGCCTCGATCTCCGGAAGTTTCAGTCGACGTGGGTGTCGGTCGCCTTTCGCTGCTCTGGGCAGCGGAAGAGAGGGTGCATGGGCGGTGGCTGGCCGCTTCGGTCGTGGGGCGCCGCCAGCGGTAGTTGCGGAAAACTTCCGGAAGTCATTGACGGACGTGAAACCCCGCTGAAATACTTCCGTCCAGTAAGGCCGATGCGGTCCCTTTGTCAGGGATCGCGGGCATCATCCCTATCCCGCGAGTCCGGAGCCATACTGCCCGTCATCGGGCCACCGGACCCGGAAGGAGCATGAGATGAGCAACGACTCTTCCCAGGCACCCAGGCGGCCGAGACGGCTGCGGGCGGCGATCGTCCTGTCCGCAGTCGGTCTGCTGGCCGTGGCGGGCGCCGTGGTGCTGCCGGGCAACGCCAGCGCGGCGAGCACCCTCGGTGCCTCGGCCGCCGAGCGCGGCCGGTACTTCGGGACCGCCGTCGCGGTGAACCGGCTCAACGACTCGGCGTACACGACCATCCTGAACCGCGAGTTCAACCAGGTCACCGCCGAGAACGAGATGAAGATCGACGCGCTGCAGCCCAACCAGGGCCAGTTCAACTACGCCAACGGCGACCGGCTCGTCCAGCACGCGCTCAGCCGCGGCATGCAGGTCCGGGGGCACACCCTGGCCTGGCACTCGCAGCAGCCCGGCTGGATGCAGAACATGTCCGGCACCACGCTGCGCAACGCCATGCTCAACCACGTCACCCAGGTCGCCACCCACTACCGTGGACAGATCGCCTGGTGGGACGTGGTGAACGAGGCGTTCCAGGACGGGTCCAGCGGGGCCCGCCGCGACTCGAACCTCCAGCGCACCGGCAACGACTGGATCGAGGCCGCCTTCCGCGCCGCCCGGACGGCGGACCCGAACGCGCAGCTCTGCTACAACGACTACAACATCGACAACTGGAACGACGCCAAGACCCAGGCCGTCTACCGTATGGTCCAGGACTTCAAGAACCGGGGCGTACCGATCGACTGCGTCGGCCTCCAGTCGCACTTCACCGGCGGCTCGAACTACCCGAGCAACTACCGGACCACGCTCTCCAGCTTCGCCGCCCTCGGTGTCGACGTGCACATCACCGAGCTCGACATCCGCAACGCGCCGACCGACGCGTACCGCAACGTGGTCAACGACTGCCTCGCCGTGGCGCGCTGCAAGGGCATCACCGTCTGGGGCATCCGTGACTCCGACTCGTGGCGCTCCAACGAGAGCCCGCTGCTGTTCGACGGCAACGGCAACAAGAAGGCCGCCTACGACGCGGTGCTGACCGCGCTGAACAACGGCAGCCCCGGCGGCGGCGACCCGACGTCCCCGCCGACCACCCCGGCGCCGGGCGGCTGCACCGCGACGATCACCCCGGGTCAGGTCTGGGGCGACCGCTACAACACCTCGGTGACGGTCAGCGGGGCCAGCACCTGGTCGGTGGTCGTCGCGATCACCTCGCCGCAGCGCATCTCCGCCACGTGGAGCGGCAACCCCACCTGGGACGGCAGCGGCAACGTGATGACGATGCGCTCCAACGGCAGCGGCAACACGTTCGGCTTCACCACGATGATGAACGGCAACTCCTCGGCCCGCCCGCAGATCCGGTCCTGCTCCGTCGGCTGACGACGAGCCGTACGGCCGACCTCCACCACCACGCGAGCGCCCGTCCCCGAGACCCGGGGGCGGGCGCTCGCCCGTGCCCCGGTCAGGGGCGTTCGGTCGGGCGGTAGTCGAACCAGTCGAAGGCGGCGCTGCCCTCGGTCACATAGAGGCCGAACACCCGACCGGTGAAACCGGCGGCGACCTCGGTGGACAGGTAGCGCCCGTCGAGTTCGGCGAGCACGACCGGCCCCTGCCCGGTCAGCACCTCGAAGCTGACGGTGTCGCAGGCGGCGGCGCGTACGCCGAACGGCGCACCGGGGGCCGTGACCTGGTCGGCGGCGGTCACGGTCGGCGGGAGCAGGTCGTCGGTGCGGGTGGCGATGCTCAGAGTGACCGGGCCGGCGGGCACCGGCAGCTCGCCGAAGACCTGACGGAACGGTCCGACCCGGCCGACCACCCGGACCAGCCCGTCGCCGACCTCGATGTCGTAGTGGTGGGCCTCGTCGATGCGTAGCGTCAGCCCGGCCCGACCCGTGCCGGGGTCGACCCGCACGGCGGCGCGGCAGTCGTGGTGCTGCTGTCGGCGGGCCATCATGGTGACGCCGACCCGGTCCAGGGTCCTGCCGGCGGCCCGCAGGGTGAGCCAGCCGGGCCGTTCGGTCAGCGACCAGACGTCCGCGGGCCGGTCGCGCAGTGAGATCCACTCCGGCGCGAGAACTGCGGTGTCGAAGTCGTCCCGGTACGCCGCCGGGCCGGGCGGCGCGGCCAGGGCGGGCGGACTTCCGGCCGGCGCGGAGGTCACCTCCTGCACCGGATCGACCACCGGCCAGTCGTCCTCCCAGCGCACCGGCACCAGGAACGTCTCCCGCCCGAGCACGTGGTAGGGCGGCCACTGGCCCTTGGCCCGGATGCCCAGCAGCACCATCCACCAACTGCCGTCGGTCGCCTGCACCAGGTCGGCGTGCCCGGTCGCCTGCACCGGATGCCCGGTGCTCCGGTGGGTCAGGAACGGGTTGCCCGGGGCGGGCTCGAACGGGCCCCGGACGCTGCGCGAGCGGGCGACGGAGACGGCGTGGCCGGTGTGCGTACCGCCCTCCGAGACCAGCAGGTACCACCACTCGCCGATGCGATAGAGGTGCGGCGCCTCCGGGTACTGCCCACCGCTGCCGGACCACATCGGCACCGGGCCTTCGAGGACCTTGCCCGCCTCGGGGTTGATCCGGTACGACGCCACTCCCGACAGGGTCAACCAGCAGTCGCCGTCGTCGTCCCAGGCCAACGAGGGGTCGATGTGCGGCAGGTCGAAATAGACCGGGTCGGACCAGGGCCCGGCCGGATCGGTGGCGGTGACGATCAGGTGCCGGCCGATGCTGACGTTGGTGGTGACCATCCAGAACCGGCCGTCGTGGTAGCGGATCGTCGGTGCGAAGACGCCACCCGAGGCGTGCGCGTCCGGTGGCAGGTCGAGCTGGCTCGGGCGGTCCAGCACGTTGCCGATCTGCCGCCAGGTGACCAGGTCCCGGCTGTGGAAGACGGGTACGCCGGGGAAGTACTCGAAGCTGGAGCAGACCAGGTAGTAGTCCTCGCCGGCCCGACAGACACTGGGATCGGGGTGGAATCCGGCGACGACGGGATTGCGGAACGTGGGGGCAGCGGACACCTCGGGGTCACCCTTCGTCGTCTGGGCGAAGTAGCCATCCCGGTCGATGCTATGCGCCGCCGGGCGGCGCGCCGGTCACTCCGGGAGATGGCCGCGCAACAACTCCACGGTGCGCTCGTACAGCCGGTCCTGGACCTCGGGGTCGGCGGCCTGCGGATGGGGTGTGCCGGGGACCCGCTCGTCGTAGTAGGTGCCGTTGTCCTCGCGCTTCGCCGTGATTTGCACGACGGTGTCGGCGGCCTGCTCCGGGGGCTGCCCGTCGACAGAGAACATCGCGTGCAGCAGGCCGGTCGAGATGACGCCCGGGTGCAGGCTGACCACGTCCAGCGACGGTGACGGTCGGTTCCGGGCCAGCCAACCGGTGTACGTGACCAGGGCGAGCTTGGCGTGCGCGTACGCGGCCGACGGGGTGTACGCCTGCCGGGTCAGGTCGAGGTCGTCCAGGTGCAGCGTGGCCGAGTGGTGGGTGGCGGACACGATGTTGACGATCCGTCCCCGGTCGTGGCCGGCGACCAGGTCGATCAGGTCGGTGGTGAGCAGGAAGGGCGCCAGGTAGTCGACCTGGAAGGTGATCTCGTTCCCGGCGTCGCTGACCGTCCGGGTGGCCGGCGCGGGACGGCCCGCGTTGTTGATCAGGACGTCGATCGGATCGGTCGTGACGCGGATCCGCTCGGCCAACCGGGTGACCTCGGCGAGATCGTGGTAGTCGGCCGTCACGTTCGTCAACTCGGCATCCCGGCGTTGCCGGGAGCGCACCTGGTCGAGCAGGTCGGCGACCTCGCTCTCCGGCTCCGGCCCGTGCAGGACGAGACTGCCGGGCCGGTCGGCGATGGCCAGCGCGGTGGCGCGGCCGATGCCGCTCGTCGCGCCGGTCAGCACGACGGCGGCGTCCCGCAGCGCGTCGGCGTGCGGTGCTGTCGGCACGACTGCTCCCGTCGTCGTCGAGCCGGGCGGTGGACGTGTTCCGCCACGTCATCGGCGGTGTCGGTGATGAACCTAGCGGCTGTCGCCGGGGCGGTGGTGCGCTTGGCGAGTTTCGTCGCCGGTCGTCCGACTTTCATAGCTCGCCATCGAAAGTTGTCGTTGACCCCAACGGTTAACACTCTTTAAGATTCTGCTGCCTCGAGGAAACCACCCTGTCCACCCGTACGCTCGTCCGGCGCCGACGACCATCGGCGCCGGACGGCGGCACGGCGCCGTGATCCGCACCGGGAAGGCCCTCGATGTCCTCACCACGTCCACGCCCCCGTTCGGCCCTGGCCGCCGGCCTGCTCGCCCTGGTCACCGCCGGAGCGACCCTCGCCGTCACCCCGACCGCCGCCCACGCCGTGGTCCTACCGAACAACTTCAAGAGCGTCGGCTACATGCCGTCCTGGACCGGCAACGTCAACTCGGTCCAGTACGGCAAGCTCACCCACATCAACTACGCGTTCGTGCTGCCCAACAGCAACGGCACCCTGCGGCCGGTGGAGAACCCCAGCAAGCTCTCCTCGCTGGTGTCGCTGGCCCGGGCCAACAACGTCAAGGTCTCCATCGCCGTGGGCGGCTGGAACGACGGCGACGACAGCGCCTTCGAGGCTCTCGCCGCCAACGCCGGCACCCGCACCACGTTCGTCAACAGCCTGGTCTCGTTCGTCAACCAGTACGGCCTCGACGGCGTCGACATGGACTGGGAGTACCCCGACCCGGGCGCCTCGGCCGCCAACTACGCCCTGCTCATGCAGCAGCTCGGCAACGCGCTGCGCCCGCAGGGCAAGCTGCTGACCGCCGCCGTGGTCGCCGAGGGCTACTACCGCGACGGCGTGCCCACCTCGGTCTTCAACCACGTCGACTTCCTCAACATCATGGCGTACGACGGCGGCAGCCCGCACGCCAACTACGACTGGTCGATCAACGCGGTGAACGGATGGAAGGCGCGCGGACTGCCGGCCGCCAAGGCCGTCCTCGGGGTGCCCTTCTACAGCCGGCCCGGCTACTACACGTACACCCAACTGGTCGGCATGGACCCGGCCAACGCCAACCGGGACTGCACCACGGTTGGCGGCGTCCAGCAGTGCTACAACGGCATCCCGACCGTCAAGCGCAAGACCCAGTGGGCGATGGCGAACGCCGGCGGCATGATGAACTGGGAGCTGACCCAGGACACCAGCGGCGCGACCTCACTGGTCAGCGCGATCTACGACACCGTCATGGGTGGCGGCACCCCGCCGCCGACCGGCCGGACCGGCCCGATCACCGGCATCGCCGGCAAGTGCGTGGACGTGGCCGCCGCGAGCAACGCCAACGGCACGGCCGTGCAGCTCTACACCTGCAACGGCACCAGTGCGCAGAGCTGGACGGTGGCCTCCGGCGGCACCCTGCGGGCCCTCGGTAAGTGCCTGGACGTGGCCAGTGCGGGCACCGTCAACGGCACGCCCGTGCAACTCTGGGACTGCAACGGCACCACCGCGCAGGTCTGGCAGGCCCAGTCCAACGGCACGCTGCGCAACCCGGCGTCGAACAGATGCCTGGACGCCACCGGCAACAGCTCCGCCGACGGCACCCGGTTGCAGATCTGGGACTGCTTCGGCGGCGCCAACCAGGTCTGGCGCCTGCCTTCCTGACCGGCGGCGAGGATCGGCACCGGCCGGGCTGACCGGCGTCGAAGGGCTCGGGGTGGAATCGCCGCCCCGAGCCCGCTACGCGACCACCATGCTGCGGGCCTGGGTGAGGCCACCGACCATCTCCCGCAGCGCCGCGACGATCGACGCCTCGATCTCCGGCCGTAGCCGGGAGGCCGGAACGGAGATGCTCACCGCGTCCACCGCCGGGGACGACAGCGGGACGGCCATCGCGAAGCAGACGATGCCCTCGGCGTTCTCCTCCCGGTCCACCGCGTGCCCGGTCGCTCGGACGTCGGCCAGCGCGGCGTGCAGAGCGTCCCGGTCGCAGACGGTGTGCGGGGTGAGGCGGGGTAGCGGCCAGGTCAGCAACGTGTCGACCGTCTGCTCCGGGTGCCCGGCCAGCAGGGCCTTGCCGAGGGCGGTGGCGTGCGCCGGCAACCGGCGGCCGATCGCGCTGTAGAGCCGCAGCCGGTGCACCGACTCCCGCTTGGCCAGGTAGACCACCTGGTCGCCGTCGAGCCGGCCGAGGTGGACGGCCTCGCCGAACCGGCGGGACAGCTCGTCGAGGACGCTGCCGAGCAGGCCGACCCGGTCGTCCCCGTCGAGATAGGCGGCGCCGACCCGCAGGGCCCGCAGGCCGAGCCGGAACCGGGTGCCGGTGTCGTCGGTCTGCACCCAGCCGCGACTGGTCAACGTGCGCAGCAGCCCGTGCAGGCTGCTCTTGGGGATGCCGAGCGCGCGTGCCAGGTCGCCCAGGGCCCAGGAGCGCGGCTGGTCGGCGAGCAGTTCGAGCAGGTCGAGAGTGCGGCCGGCCGACTTGACGGGCTGGAACTCCTCTGGCGCGGTGGGCACCGGCCCACTCTAGCGAAGCCGGCACGCCTCCAGTAAGGTCACGTACGTGACTAACGTTCAAGGATCTGAACGATCTGGCCAGGGATCTGGAAAAATCGACGTCGGACGGGTGCTGCCGGTGGTGGTCCTCAAGGACTCCCGGCACGCCGATCCACTCGCCTCGGCGCTGGTCAAGGGTGGTCTGTCGGCGATCGAGGTGACCCTGCGTACCGCCGCCGGGCTGGACGCGATCAAGGCGGTGGCCGGGCGCGGCGATCTCACGGTCGGTGCCGGCACCGTGCTCACCGCCGAGCAGGCCGAGCGGGCCGTGGCCGCCGGTGCCCGGTTCGTGGTGACCCCCGGTTTCGCCCCCGCAGTGGTGCGCTTCTGTCAGGAGGCCGGCGTGCCGGTCTTCCCCGGCGCGGCCACCGCGACCGAGATCCAGATGGCCGTCGACGCCGGCCTGAACGTGGTCAAGTTCTTCCCCGCCCAACTGCTGGGCGGCGCTCCGATGATCAAGGCGCTGGCGGCGCCGTTCCGCGACATCCGGTTCATCCCCACCGGCGGCATCACGCCCGCCGTGATCGACGAGTACCTTGCCCTGCCCGCCGTGCTGGCCGTCGGCGCGACCTGGATGGTGGCGGCGGACCTGATCGCCGGTGAGCAGTGGGACGAGATCACCAGCCGGACCTCCTCGGCGGTGGCGGCGGCGGGAGGCCGGGCATGAGCGAGCGGAGTGAGCGAATCATCGGGTGCAGTGCGGTGGTGCCTCATGGCGGCACGCAGCGGAGCGGAGTGCCGGCATGAGCGCGCAGAGCGAGCTGACCCCTCGGCCCAAGGACGAGTGCCGGTACGACCTGGTCTCGCTCGGCGAGGTCATGCTGCGACTCGACCCCGGTGAGGGGCGGGTCCGCACCGCCCGTCAGTTCCGGGCCTGGGAGGGCGGTGGCGAGTACAACGTGGCCCGGGGCCTGCGCCGCTGTTTCGGCCTGCGGACCGCGGTGGTCACCGCGTTCGCCCAGAACGAGGTCGGCCGGCTGCTGGAGGACCTGATCCTGCAGGGCGGCGTGGACACCAGCTTCGTCACCTGGCTGCCCTACGACGGCATCGGCCGTAGCGTGCGCAACGGACTGAACTTCACCGAGCGCGGTTTCGGCGTACGCGGGGCGGTCGGCACCTCCGACCGGGGCCACTCCGCCGCCAGCCAGCTCAAGCCGGACGACGTCGACTGGGACCACCTCTTCGGCACGCTCGGCGTGCGGTGGCTGCACACCGGCGGCATCTACGCGGCGCTGTCGGAGACGGCCGCGCAGACCGCCGAGGCCGCGATGACCGCCGCCCGCCGGCACGGCACCATCGTCTCCTACGACCTGAACTACCGGCCCAGCCTCTGGAAGGCGGTGGGTGGTCAGGACCGCGCCCGGGAGGTCAACCGTCGGCTCGCCGCCCTGGTCGACGTGATGATCGGCAACGAGGAGGACTTCACCGCCTGCCTCGGGTTCGAGGTGCCGGACACCGACATCCACAGCGGCGCGCTCGACGCCGGCAACTTCAAGACGATGATCGAGGCCGTCGTCCAGGAGTACCCGAACTTCACGGTCGTGGCGACCACGCTGCGCGGCGTGCACAGCGCGACGGTCAACGACTGGGGCGCCGTGGCATGGTCGGGTGGCGCGTTCGCCGAGGCCACCCACCGCCCCGGCCTGGAGATCATGGACCGGGTCGGTGGCGGCGACAGCTTCGCCTCCGGGCTCATCTACGGCCTGCTGGAGCGCGACGGCGACCTTGCCCAGGCCGTGGAGTACGGCGCCGCCCACGGCGCCCTGGCGATGACCACCCCCGGCGACACGTCGATGGCCAACCTCGCCGAGGTGGAGGCACTGGTGCGCGGAGCCGGCGCCCGCGTGCAACGTTGACCTGCGACCGGCCGGGTCGGGACTACCCGATCCGGCCGGTCAGCACGCAGACGCGGACGTGCTCGCGGAACCGGGTGGCCGGGCCCAGCTCGTCGCGGATCATCGTGGACAGCTCCGTCCGTTGCGCCGCCGGGGGCAGGGCGTCGACCGGGAAGCTGGAGTAGACGCCGCCGAGAAGAGCGTCCAGGTCGATCTCGTCGGTGTATTCGACCACGGTCTCGGTGACGTGGTAACCGTGCCGGGTGAGTGCGTCAGCGTACCGGCGTCGGCTCTCGGTGTCGGTGCCGCAGCTCTGGCCCAGCTCGGCGCCGCGCCACCGTTCCAGGCAGGCACGGAGCGCCCGCGACCAGGAGGTGTCCTGAAGCCACAGCGGCGTCCCGTTGGCGACCACCGCGACCCCACCACCGGGACGTAGCAGCGGATGGAGCGTGGCGAACACGCTCTCGTGCGCCATCCAGTGCAGTGCCTGCCCGACGGTCACCGCGCCCACACTCCCGTCGCCGAACAGCCGACCCAACGCGGGCAGGTCGGAGTCGGCACCGAGCACCCAGCTCACGTTGTCGACCCGCTGCTCCTCGGCGGCCCGACGGGCGAGTACGAGCATGTCGGGCTCCGGATCGACCCCGACGACCGCCCGCACCCGAGCGGCGAGCGGCAGGGTGAGCTGGCCCGTACCGCAGCCGAGGTCGACGACCACGTCCTGCGGCGTCAGACCGAACGTCGTCGCCAGCACGTCGAAGACGGCCGGCGGATAGCCGCGCCGGTAGCGTTGGTAGAGCCGTGCCACTTCACCACCGAAGCCCAGGTCCATGCGGCCAGGATGTCCGGACCGGCCGCGACCGGCCAAGGCATTCTGCTGACGGCAGCATGCGGCGAGGATCCGGCAACCTGTTTGCCCCGCCGTCGCGGGGTTGACATGCTTCGCTCATGTCATCGCCCTCCGTTCCCGACTTCGAGCGGGTCATCGACGCGCCGCTGCGGGACCAGTTCGAGGTCTTCATCGACCAGCACCGTGCCGAGCTGCAGCACTGTCTCGACGGGCTGACCGAGGAGCAGGCCCGCCGGTCGCTGGTGCCGTCCCGGACGACCCTGCTGGGTCTGGTCAAGCACGCGACCTTCGTGGAGAAGGTCTGGTTCGACGAGGCGGTGACGCGCCGCTCGCGTGCCGAGATCGGCATCCCGGCCACGCCGGACGAGTCGTTCCTGCTCGACGACGGTGACACCGTCGCCAGCGTCCAGGAGGCACACCGGCAGGCGTGTGCGGCGTCCCGTCGTGCCACCGCCCCGCTGGGGTTGGACGACCTGCTGCACGGCAACCGGCGCGGACCGATCCCGCTGCGCTGGGTCTATCTGCACGTGCTGCGCGAGCTGGCCGAGCACTGCGGTCACGCCGACATCCTGCGCGAGCAGATCCTGGCCGACGCGCCGGGATGACACGGGTCGGAGCGAACGGCTCGTCGGCCTGAGTTGTCGGTGTAGGCGACTATCCTCACGCCTCGTGACCTCGCAGTTGAACGACCTTCCCACCGATCTGGCCGAGCTGTTCGCCGACGCGCAGCCGCACCGCCGCACCCTGCCCGTGTCGCTTCCGCCCGGCCGGACGGTCCGCAGCGAGGAGGCACCCGACGAGCGTCCCGCGCTGTGGCTCAGCGACGGCCCGGCCCCGTCCGGACTGTGGCCGGAGCTGCACGCGGCGCACGCGACGTCGGGGCTGTGGCCGCTGCTCCTCGACCACCTGCACGGCGACCCGGATCGCCCCTGGGCCGACGGCGAGCTGTGGCCGGCGAGCAGTTCCGACCCGGCGGAGCACGACCCCGAGCGGCTGCTGGCCGGATGGTGGTCCGACCACACCACCGACTACGAGGGCGGTGAGCCGACCAGCCGACAGCTCGCCGTCTCCGCGCCGTACGGCCAGGACTGGCCCGGCCTGGCGGCACCGGCGTCGCCCCGGGTGACGCCGCAGGAGCACGCCGACCACTGGGCCGAGCAGTTGTCGCTGGCCCAGCCCGACATGCGGCTCGGTCTGGTCGCCGCCGAGCGGGGCAGCGACGCGCTCGCCGTCCTCGGCTGGCAGGGGCCGGTGAACTACACCAACGACGCCGGCCGGCTCTCCGCGGTGCTGCGCAGCTGGGAGGAGCGGTTCGGGGTACGCGTGATCGGCCTCGGCTTCGCCGAGCTGTACCTCTCGGTCGCCGCCCCGCCGACGACCGTCGACGAGGCGCTGCCGATCGCCGCCGAGCACTTCGCCTTCTGCCCGGACAACATCTGGCAGGGGCAGAGCCCGTGCACGCTCGCCGGCTACGCGGACCGCATCGTCAACGCTCCGACCTGGGCGTTCTGGTGGGACTGACGGTCCGGGTCGTCAGGCGGCGGGGTTCTCGGCCCGCTCGGTGGTGAGGGTGACCAGGAACGCCGCGTGGTCGGTGGTGCCGCGCATGTCGATCGATCTGCTGGCGGTGATCGTCAGGTCCGGGGTGGCCATGAACTGCTGCACCCCGCCGTCGTGCAGGTGCTGGTAGTCGGCGGGTACGCAGGACCGCACGTCGGGCGTGCCGCCGTGCCGCAGGTTGAGGTCGCCGCTGACCACCGTCGGCTGATAGCCGGCACCGGCGTGCAGCTCGGGTACGGCCACCCCGAGCAGGTGCCCGCACTGGGCCAGCGCCAGCGTCGAGCTGGTGTACGCCAGGTGCGTGGTGCACGCGTAGAAGACGGTGCTGGCGTCCACGCAGAGCCAGGCGCGCTGCTCGGGGTCGGCCGGGTCCTGCGCCGGGAAGACCCCCCGGTGCAGCTCGTGCCCCTGGTACGGGTCGGCGACGTGGGCCAGCACGCCGACGCCGTACTGCTGGCCGTTGACGCAGCGGTAGGGCTCGCCGGTGCGGCCGTTGCGGGCGGGCTGGAAGGCCGCGACCACGGTGCCGGAGTGCACGCCGGTCATGGCGCGCTCCAACGCGTCCACGTCACCGGAGCAGATCTCGTTGAGCGTGACGATGTCCGGGCGTTCGGCGCGGATCACCTCGGCGGCCTGGTCCACCGCCCGCCCGGTGTAGCAGCCCAGGGCCATGCCGCTGTTGCAGAGGTTCATCTGGAGCACCCGCAACGGGGCGGGCGTGGTGGGCGGGGCGGTCACCGAGCAGCCGGCCAGCAGCGCGGTGGCCGCGAGCAGGCCGAGGGCGGCGCGCAGCGGACGGGGGACGCGGAAGCGACGACGAGCCAATGCACCTGCCCTGGACGTGCGGAGGGGTGGCAAGTGTATCGGCAGCTCCGTCGCGGTCGTGACGCTGCGCGACCGGCGTCGTCGGGGTGGGTGGCCACGCCGGTGGCCCGGACCGGCCGGTCCGGGCCATGCGCGCCGGACGCCGGCTTTCAGTCCCGCAACGGGTACGGGATGAAGGTGCTGCGGTTCTCGTCCAGGTCCAGGTGCCGGCTGATCGGTGGGGCGGCCCGCTGCGGGCAGCTCATCCGCTCGCAGGTCTTGCAGCCCGGCCCGATCGGGATGGCCGCCTCGGCCGCGTGCAGGTCCACCCCGGTGGAGTAGACCAACCGCCCGGCGTGCCGCGTCTCGCAGCCCAGCCCGATCGCGTACACCTTGCCGGGTTGGCCGTAGCCGCCGTGGTGGCGGGTGATGGTGCGGGCGATCCAGAGGTACCGCTGCCCGTCGGGCATCGCGGCGACCTGGGTGACCACCCGGCCGGGCGCGCCGAACGCCTCGTAGACGTTCCACAGGGGGCAGGTGCCGCCGGTGCGGGAGAACGGGAAACCGGTGGCGGACTGCCGTTTGGACATGTTGCCGGCCCGGTCCACCCGGACGAAGGAGAACGGCACGCCGCGCGCCCGGGGGCGTTGCAGGGTGCTGAGCCGGTGGCAGACCGTCTCCCAGCCCAGCGCGTAGTGCTGGGTCAGCAGGTCGATGTCGTAGCGGCGCTGCTCGGCGGCGGCCAGGAAGTGCTCGTACGGCAGCAGCAGTGCCGCCGCGAAGTAGTTGGCCAACCCGACCCGGGTCAGGATCTGGGTCTGCACGTCGTCGAAGTTCTCCGACTCGACGATCTCGTCGATCACGTCGGCGCACTCCAGCAACGCGATCTGCGCGGCCATCCGCATCGCCTCCTGTCCGCCCCGCAGTGAGGTGGACAGGTGCAGGGTGCGGGTCTGCGGGCGATAGCGGTGCAACTCGCCGCCGAGCGAGCCGGGCTCCTCGCGGGTGACGCGTACCCCGTGTCGCTGCGCCAACCGGTCGCGCAGCAGGACGCGCACCTCGCCGCGACGCAGCGCCATCCGGGCGGCCAACCGCTCGGCCTCCTCGTCCAGGTCCGGCACGTAGTTCTGCCGACGGTAGAAGAACTCGGTCACCTGGTCGTGTGGGCTGCGCCCGATCCGCTCCCGGTCGCCGACCAGCTCGGCGAGCTGCTCGTCGGCCTGCTGGTAGCGGCGGTGCAGGTCGATGACGGCGGCGGCGACCTCGGGCAGGCGGGTGGCGAGCTCGGTGAGTTCGGTGATGCCGGCCCGGGCGGGCAGCGCCTCGCGCAGCCCGGCGACCAGGCGCGGGGTGTCGTGCGCGGCGAACACCGTCGGGTCGACGCCGAACAGCTCCGTGATGCGCAGCAGCACCGGCACGGTCAGCGGGCGGGTGTCGTGCTCGATCTGGTTCAGGTAGCTCGGGGAGATGCTGAGGTGACGGGCCAGCTCCGTCTGGCTCATCCCGCGTTCCTCGCGCAGCCGGCGCAGACGGGCGCCGGCAAAGGTCTTGGTCATCGCCTCGCCTCCCGGTCGGCGGATGGGGTCGGGCCACATTAGCACTGCTGCGAATAGAGCCTTTCACAACTTTGCAAAATCGCTCTTCGGCTTTTCAATAATTGGCTCTTTCCGTCTCTCGACCGGCCCTGACAGGCCGTGTGACCGTGTGTGACACAGAAATCCGAAGGGGATGAATACGATGCTTTCCGCGGTCGAGCAGTTGCAGCACGAATGGGAGACCAACCCCCGCTGGCGGGGAGTACGGCGCAGCTACCGCGCCGAGGACGTCATCCGGTTGCGCGGCGCCATCCAGGAGGAGCACACCCTGGCCCGGCACGGCGCCAACCGGCTGTGGCGGCTGCTCACCAGCGAGGACTACGTGCACGCGCTGGGGGCGCTCACCGGCAACCAGGCGGTGCAGATGGTCCGGGCCGGGCTCAAGGCGATCTACCTGTCCGGCTGGCAGGTGGCCGCCGACGCCAACCTGGCCGGGCACACCTACCCGGACCAGAGCCTCTACCCGGCCAACTCGGTGCCGGCCGTGGTGCGCCGGATCAACAACGCGCTGCTGCGGGCGGCCCAGATCACCACCGCCGAGGGCGACACGTCGGGCATCGACTGGCTGGCCCCGATCGTCGCCGACGCGGAGGCCGGTTTCGGCGGCGTGCTCAACGCGTACGAGCTGATGAGCGCGATGATCGCGGCCGGCGCGGCCGGGGTGCACTGGGAGGACCAGCTCGCCGCCGAGAAGAAGTGCGGCCACCTCGGCGGGAAGGTGCTCATCCCCACCGGTCAGCACATCCGCACACTGGAGGCGGCCCGGCTCGCCGCCGACGTCGCCGGGGTGCCGACCGTGGTGGTGGCCCGCACCGACGCGCAGGCGGCCACGCTGCTCACCACCGACGTGGACGAGCGGGACCGCCCCTTCGTCACCGGCGAGCGCACCCCGGAGGGCTTCTACCGCGTCCGCAACGGCATCGCGCCGTGCATCGCCCGGGGGCTCGCGTACGCCCCGCACTCCGACCTGCTCTGGATGGAGACCAGCAAGCCGGACCTGGAGGTCGCCCGCCGCTTCGCCGAGGCGATCAAGGACGAGTACCCGGACCAGCTACTCGCCTACAACTGCTCGCCGTCGTTCAACTGGCGCAAGCACCTCGACGACGCCACCATCGCCAAGTTCCAGCGCGAACTCGGCCACATGGGATACCGGTTCCAGTTCATCACGCTGGCCGGCTTCCACGCGCTGAACTACTCGATGTTCGACCTGGCCCGGGGTTACGCCGCCGAGGGGATGCCGGCGTACGTGTCGCTCCAGGAGCGGGAGTTCGCGGCCGAGGCGGCCGGTTACACCGCGGTCAAGCACCAGCGCGAGGTGGGCACCGGCTACTTCGACCTGATCAGCACGGTGCTCAACCCGACCGCCGAGACCACCGCGCTGCGGGGTTCGACCGAAGAGGAGCAGTTCGCATGAGGTACGAGATCATCGGCCCGGTGGCGGAGCGCTTCGCCGAGGTGCTCACCGCCGAGGCGCTGGAGTTCCTGGTCACGCTGGACAGCGAGTTCTCGGCTCGCCGGGTGGCGTTGCTGGACACCCGGCGGGCCCGCCGGGACCGGTTCGCCACCGGCCAGTTGCCCGACTTCCTGCCGGAGACCATCGGCGTCCGCGCCGACCCGAGCTGGCGGGTGGCGCCGCCCGCCCCCGGCCTGGAGGACCGGCGGGTCGAGATCACCGGCCCGCCGGACCGCAAGATGACGGTCAACGCGCTCAACTCCGGGGCCCGGGTGTGGCTCGCCGACTTCGAGGACGCCACCGCCCCCACCTGGGACAACGTCATCCGTGGGCAGCTCAACCTGATGGACGCGCTGGACCGGCGGATCGACTTCACCGACGCGCGCGGCAAGCGGTACTCCCTCGGCGACGACCTGGCGACCATCGTGGTCCGTCCGCGTGGTTGGCATCTGGTGGAGAAGGGGATCGTGGTGGACGGTCGGCCGATCTCGGCCAGCCTGGTCGACTTCGGGCTCTATCTCTTCCACTGCGCCCGACGGCAACTCGCGGCCGGCGCGGGACCGTACTTCTATCTGCCGAAGCTGGAGGACCACCGCGAGGCGCGGCTCTGGAACGACATTTTCGTCTTCGCCCAGCACTACCTGCGGCTGCCGCAGGGCACGATCCGGGCGACCACCCTGATCGAGACGATCACCGCCGCGTTCGAGATGGAGGAGATCCTCTACGAGCTGCGGGAGCACTCGGCGGGACTGAATGCCGGACGGTGGGACTACATCTTCAGCATCATCAAGAACTTCGGGCAGTGGCCGGACTTCGTCCTGCCGGACCGCGCCGAGGTCACGATGACCGTGCCGTTCATGCGCGCGTACACGGAGCTGCTGGTGCGGACCTGTCACCGGCGCGGGGCGCACGCGATCGGCGGCATGGCCGCGTTCGTGCCCAGCCGGGACCCGGAGGTCAACGAGACGGCGCTGAGTCGGGTGCGGGCCGACAAGCAGCGCGAGGCCGCAGCCGGTTTCGACGGCTCCTGGGTGGCCCACCCCGGCCTGGTGCCGACCTGCCGCGAGGAGTTCGACGCGGTGCTCGGCGCACGCCCGCACCAGCTCGACCGGCAGCGCGACGACGTCGAGGTCACCGCCGCCGACCTGCTCGCCGTGGACAAGACCCCCGGTCAGGTCACCGAGGCGGGCCTGCGATCCAACATCGCGGTGGCGCTGCGTTACGTCGACGCCTGGCTCGGCGGGGCCGGTGCGGTGGCGCTGTGGAACCTGATGGAGGACGCGGCGACCGCCGAGATCGCCCGCTGCCAGGTCTGGCAGTGGCTGCACCACGGAACGCCGCTGGCCGGTGGCGGCAGCGTCACGGAGGAGCGGGTCCGGGCGATCCTCGACGAGGAGTTGGTCGCCCTGGTCGAGGGGCGCGGGAACGCCGCCGAGCGCGAGCGTGCCGAGCACGCGGCGCGCATCGTCGAGGAGACCGCGCTCGGTGAGGACCTGCCCGCCTTCTTCACCACCGGCGCGTACGCCCGCCACCTCAGCCCGGTGCGTTGCCCTGCTCCGGTCACCGTCTGAGCGTCCACCGTCGGGCGCGGGCGCTGGTGGCGGGTTTGGACCGGGGCCGACGGTGGGTCCGGCCGACGCCCGGTGCCTGGGTCATGTCGGCCGGGCCCGGCCGTCCGTCGGGAGCGGTGGCGGATCGTCGTCGGGCCGGTGCGGGTCGTGCTGGTTGTGGCGCTGTCGAGCTGAGAGCGTCAACGGATCGGGACTTCCTCTGGCCGCCGGTGGGCGATGCTGACCCGTGCCCGGACTCGGAGCCGTGCCCGGACTCGGAGCCGTGCCTGGACTCGGACCTTTCCCAACCTCGACCCTTGGCCAGGCTCGGACCGTCGACAGATACGCACCTTGCCGAGGCTCGGACGTTGTCCAGGCTCGGACCTGTGTCGGGGGCGGGGGTGGGAACGGGCTCCGGACACGGCGTCCGGCGAGGTGGTCAGGGCGAATGATCGGCGGGCAGTCGGTGAGGCTGAACGGCTGCGGGGCCCAAGCGGTCGCGGTCGCGGAGTGGCGATGGCCCACCGGCCGAACGGTCTCGACGGGCGACGGCATAAACGGGTCAGCTCGACAGTGCTCCCAGCAGACACCACCAGGGCAGCATCGCAGCACCGCACGATCGCCGGGCGCTCAGGTGTCGATCCGGGTTATGTTGCGGATCTTGTTGGACGCGTCCAGCGCCGCGACCTTGTAGGCCTCGGCCAGCGTCGGGTAGTTGAACACCGTGTCGACCAGGTAGTCGACCGTTCCACCGCAGCCCATCACCGCCTGTCCGATGTGGACGATCTCGGTGGCGCCGGTGCCGAAGACGTGGACGCCCAGCAGTCGGCCGTCGTCCGGCGAGACGAGCAGCTTCAGCATGCCGTACGAGTCGCCGACGATCTGGCCGCGCGCCAGCTCGCGGTAGCGGGCGACGCCCACCTCGAACGGTGTGGCGCTCTCGGTCAGCTCGTCCTCGGTCTTCCCGACGAAGCTGATCTCCGGGATGGTGTAGATGCCGATCGGCTGCAACTCGTGCATCGGGCGTTCCGGCTCGCCGCAGGCGTGCTGGGCGGCCAGCCGGCCCTGCTCCATCGAGGTGGAGGCCAGGGCCGGGAAACCGATCACGTCACCGACGGCGTAGATGTTCTCCACGGTGGTCCGGTAGTTCGCGTCGACCTCGATCCGGCCGCGCCGGTCGGCGGTCAGTCCGGCCGCCTCCAGGTCCAGCCCGTCGGTCTGGCCCTGCCGTCCGGCCGAGTACATCACCGTGTCGGCGACGATCCGCTTGCCGCTCTTGAGTACGCACAGCGCCGCGTTCTGGTGCTTCTCCACCGCGGCGACCTCCTCGCCGAAGCGGAACGTCACCGACAGGTCGCGCAGGTGGTACTTGAGCGACTCGATGATCTCCTCGTCACAGAAGTCGAGCATCCGCTCGCGACGTTCCACCACGGTGACCTTCGTGCCCAGCGCGGCGAACATGGAGGCGTACTCCATGCCGATCACGCCCGCGCCGACCACGACCATGCTGCGCGGCACGGCCTGGAGGTTGATGACCCCGTCGGAGTCGACGATGGTCCGGTCGTCGAAGTCGACGCTGTCCGGTCGGGCCGGTCTGGTGCCGGCGGCGATGATGGCCTTGTCGAACGTGATCTTCGAATCCCGTCCGGAGCCGCCGTCGACCCAGACCGAGTGCGGGTCGGCGAAGCGGCCGGTGCCGGTGATCAGGGTGACCCGGTTGCGGGTCAACTGGTTGCGGATGACGTCGGTCTGTCGGTTGATCACGTGTTGGGTGCGGGCCGCCAGGTCGCTGACGGTGATCTCGTCCTTCACCCGGTAGCTGCTGCCGTACAGGTCTCGTTGGCTCAGGCCGGTCAGATAGAGCACGGCCTCGCGCAGGGTTTTCGAGGGGACGGTGCCGGTGTTGATGCAGACTCCGCCGAGCATGTCGCGTCGATCCACGACGGCCACCCGTCGGCCGAGTTTGGCGGCGGCGATGGCGGCCTTCTGACCGCTCGGCCCTGAGCCCAGTACCAACAGGTCGTAGTCATACACGATCACTAGCGTCGCAAGATGTGGTGGACCGCGCCAGGCCAGGCGACCAAGCGGAACAAGGGTTTACCTTCCTGGAATGTTGACCTGGTGCCCTCTCCCCACCGACCGATGATCATGATAGGTTAGCCTTACCTAACAGGAGGTGTTCATGGGGTTCGCCGCACAGGTGCGCGAGTTGACCAGGGCGGACCACCGGGCCGCGCAGAACGTGACGTATTTCGACGCCCTGTTGTCGGGGCAGCTCGACCGGGCCGGGTACGCCGCGTTGCTGGAGCAGCTCCACGTCGTCTACCAGACGTTGGAGGAGGCCGCCGAGGCGATGCGGGACGACCCGGTCGCCGGGCCGTTCGTCGTGGAGGAACTGCGCCGCCTGCCCCGCATCGTCGACGACCTGCGGTTCCTGCACGGCCCCGACTGGGCCACCCGGATCGCGCCGAGCCCCGCCACCCGGCAGTACCAGGAACGCCTGCGCGAGGTCGCGTTCACCTGGCCGGCGGGCTTCGTCGCCCACCACTACACGCGGTACATGGGCGACCTCTCCGGCGGGCAGGTGATGGTACGGGCGGTACGCCGCACGTTCGGCCTCGACACCGACGGCGTCCGGTTCTTCCTCTTCCCCGACCTGGACGCGGCCGCCTTCAAGCAGCACTACCGCGAGTTGCTCGACACGGCACCGTGGGACGAGGTCGAGCGGCAGCGCTTCCTGGACGAGGTGTCGTGGGCGTACCGGCTGAACACCGAGATGATCGCCGAGCTGGGCCGGGACGTGGCGCAGGGGAGTGCGGCGTGAACGCGGCGGACCCGTTCCCGCCCGACGTGGTGTCGGCCGTCATGCGGCACATGAACACCGACCACGCCGACGACTGCCGGCTGATCTGCCAGGGCCTGGGCGGTCGACCGACCGCCACCGCGGCGACCATGTCCGGGATGGACGCCGAGGCGATGTACTTCGCGGCCACCGTGGACGGTGCCCCGGTCCCGGTGCGGGTGCCCTTCAGTGCCCCGCTCACCGAGCGGCGGCAGATCCGGGCCGAGGCCGCCCGGATGTACCGGGAGGCGTGTGCGGCGCTGGGCCTGACCCCACGGCCCGACGCGAGCTGATTCCGTGCTGTGTACGACGGCCCGCCGGTCACCACCGGCGGGCCGTCAACCGTCCGTGCGGACCGGCAGCACCAGCGGTACGCCGGTGCGCGGGTGCGGCAGCACCTCGATCTCGTGCTGGTAGACCTCGCTGAGTCGGTCGGCGGTGAGCACCTCGACCGGTGGCCCGTCGGCGACCAGCCGCCCACCGGCCAGCAACGCGATCCGGTCCGCGTACGCGGCGGCAAGCGCCAGGTCGTGCAGGACGACCACCACGGCACCGCCCTGACGGGCCCGCTCGCGTGCCAACCGGAGCACCAACTCCTGGTGGTGCAGGTCCAGCGCGGCGGTCGGTTCGTCCAGCAGGAGCATCGGGGTGCGTTGGGCGAGTACCCGGGCCAGCGCCACCCGCGCCTGCTCGCCACCGGAGAGCGCCGAGAAGACCCGGTCGGTGAAGGACTCCGTGCCGGTCAGCCGCATTGCCTCGCGGATCGCGTCGTCGTCCTCGTCGGCGTACCGCGTACCGGCCCAGGGTGCGCGGCCCATCGCGACCACCTCGCCGACGGTGAACGGGAACGTCATGGTGGCCCGTTGTGGCAGCATCGCGCGGAGTCGGGCCAGCTCGACCGGAGCCCAGCGGTGCAGCGGCCGGTCGGCGAACGCGATGTCGCCGCACGCCGGTGCCAGGTCGCCGCAGATCGCGCCGAGCAGGGTGCTCTTGCCGGCGCCGTTCGGCCCGACCAGCGCCAGCAGTTCCCCGCCCCGCACGTCGAGGGTGACGTCGGTCAGGATCGGTCGGCCGCCGCGCCGGACACCCAACCCGTCCACCCGCAGGCGGACCGGATCGCGACCGATCGCCGGCACCGCCGTACGCCGCCTCATCCCCATCCTCCCGCCCGGGTCCGGGTCCGGCGCAGCAACCAGAAGAAGCACGGGCCGCCCACCACGGCGGTCAGCACGCCGAGCGGTAGTTCCTGGTAGTCGACCAGGGTGCGGGCGGCCAGGTCCCCGGCGACGACCACGATGGCCCCGCCCAGCGCGCTGGCCGGCAGGAGCAGCCGGTGACCCGGCCCGGCGACCATCCGGACCAGGTGCGGCACGACCAGCCCGACGAAGGAGATCACGCCGGTGAAGGCCACCGCGGCGGCACCGAGCAGCGCGGTCACCCCGATCATGGCCAGCCGCAACCGTTCCACGTGGACGCCCAGGTGCCGGGCCGACCGGTCACCGAGGGCGAGCAGGTCCAGGCGGCGGGCGGTGGCGGCGGCGATCGCGATGCCGACCGCCGCACACGGCAGGGTCACTCCCACTGCCGCCCAGTTGGCCTGCGCCAGGCTGCCGAGCTGCCAGAACGCGATGGCGCGTACGGCGTCGGCGTCGCCGAAGAACATCAGCAGGCCGATCAGCGCGCCGGCCACCGCGTTGACCGCGATGCCGGTCAGGACCAGCGTGACCACCTCGGTGCGTCCGCCGGTGCGGGACATCGAGTAGACCAGCGCGGTGGCGGCGAGACCGCCCAGGAACGCGCCGGCCGCGACGGTCCAGCCGCCGAGCGTGGCGACGCCGGTGACGATGACCGTGGCGGCGCCGACCGCGGCGCCCGAGGAGACGCCGATGACGCCCGGCTCGGCCAGTGGGTTGCCGAAGACGCCCTGCATCAGCGCGCCGGCGCAGCCGAGTGCCGCGCCGACGATGACGGCGAGTACGACCCGGGGGAACCGCACCACCCAGAGGGCGCTCTCCCCGTGCGGGGCGCTCGGCAGGGGACCGACGTCGAGCCCGATGCGGTGCAGCAGTGATCCGAGCACCTCGGCGGGCGGCACCTGGACCTGCCCGGTGCCGGCCGCGACGAGGCAGAGCAGGACCAGGGCGACGCTCAGCCCGACCAGGAGCAGGGGCCGTCTCATGTGCACGGTCGGTGGACAGCCTCGGCGAGGGCCTGGATGGTGCGGCCGGTCCGCGCCCCGAAGCTCAGCAGCATCCCGTCGTCCATGTCCACGATCCGGCGGTGCCGACCGGCCGGGGTCTGGCCGACGCCGGGCAGGGCGAGCAGGCCGTCCACGCCCTTGACCGACTCCAGCCCCTCGGTCATCACCAGGATGACGTCCGGTGCCGCGTTGATCAGACCCTCGCTGGTCAGCGGCCGGAACCGGGACAACCCGATCTCGGTGCCGGCGTCGGTCGCGCCGATCGCCCGGATCATCTCGTCGGAGCCGGCGCCCTTGCCGCCGATCAGGTACACCCCGGCGGTGCCCCGCACATAGAGGAACGCGATGCGCAGTGGCGGGCCGTCCGCCGGGGCGCTGCGGCGGGCCTCGGCGATCTCCGCCTCCACCCGGGACACGAGGAGGTCCCCGGCCGCCGGTACGCCGAGGGCGGCGGCGATGGCGCGGATGTTGCGGGGGATGGCGGCGAGGCTCTGCTCGTCGTCGATCAGGACCACCGGGATGCCGGCGCGACGGAGCTGGTTGAGCACCTCGGGTGGGCCGATGCTGGTGTCGGCGAGTACCACCGTGGGGTTCAGCCGCAGCACCGCCTCGGCGGCCAGGTCGTGTCCGGCCGGCGTGACCACCGGCAGGTGCGTGGCGGCGGCGAAGGTGGTGGAGGTGTCCCGCCCGATCACCCGGCCGCCGAGGCCGAGGCTGAAGACGATCTCGGCGATGGAGCCGTACAGGTTCACCGCGAGGATGCGGCTGGCGTCGGTGACGGTGACCGTCGTCCCATCGGCGGAGTCCACGGTGACCGGCAGGTTGCTGCCGGGGTCGCCGCCGACCGGGACGACGTCGGTGTCGGTCACCACGGCGGTGGCGGGCCCGCAGCCGGTCGCCGTGGTTG
>NZ_SISL01000250.1:0-8751 GCF_004307965.1 Verrucosispora sp. SN26_14.1
GTGCGGCGGCCGAGGCCGCCGGGCTCCGTCACCGCCCGCGTACCGACCTGCTGGCCGCCACCCTCGCCTGGGAACGTGCCGAAGGGCTGCACCGGGACCGCCGCGCCGGGCTGAGCAGCGCCCGGGAAGCCGCGCTGATCGACGCCTTGCGGGGTGTCGCCGGATGAGCGGCGCCTCCGTGCGGGGCGTCGTGCGCAGAGCGGTTTCCGCTCCGTGCATGGGCACACCCGCATCACCTCACACCGAGAGCGCTTGACCCGACAGTTGGCCGCCGAGTAGCCGCAGCTTGGTGCATCCGGCGGCGTCGCTGCCAGCCGTTGCCGCACGGCTCCCTGGTCGACGGTGGCGGTCAATGCCGCCCGAGGAGGTCACCCACCTCGGTCCGGGACGAGACGCCCAGCTTCCGCAGGATGTTCGACACGTGCACGGCGGCGGTCTTCGGTGAGATGTAGAGACGCCGGGCCAGCTCGGTATTGGTCAGCCCGTCGCTGATCAGTACTGCCACCTCCCGCTCGCGGGGGGTCAGGGCGGTCGGACCTGTGACCGCGGGTATCGCGTCGACCGGCGCCATGCCCAGTTGGGTGCGGACGTGGGCGAGCTGGGCCACCCGCCAGCCACGCCACTCGGCCAGCAGGGGTGCGGCGGCCTCCACCTGCGCGGCGGCCTCCTCGCGCTGGTCGTCGGCGAGCAGACACCGGGCGGCGCCGACGCGTACGGTGCCACGGGTCGCCGGCACCAGGATGTGGGCGTCGGCGATGGACAGGTAGCCGGCCAGCGCCTCGACGTGCTGGCCGCGTGCCTCCGCGAGCTGGGCGTCGACGAGCGTCCGGTAGGCGTCCCAGACGTTGGCATCGAGTAGCGCGGCGGCCATCTGGTCGAGCCGGTGCGTCGGCAAGCCGATGTGCAGCGCGGCAGAGATCAGATCGTGGGCCGTCTCGTTGCTGCGCCACGGCTGCTCGGACAGGGCCGTGGTGAGTTCCTCCAGGCGCGCTTCGGCGCGTGGGAGGTCGCCGCGACGACAGGCGAGGTGGAACGCGAGGCTGGGAACCGTCGCCGGCCAGTTGTCGGGCAGCGCCGCCAGGTCCGTGACGAGCTGCTCGGTGTGGTCCAGCTCGCCGGCCTCCAGATAGAGCCCGGCGAGGAAGACCCCGTGATAGTCGGCCCAGCGGCCCCGGCGCCGGTAGCTGCGGTCCTGCTCGCGCCCCTCCTCCAGCGCCGTGGTCGCGGCGCGCAGGTCGCCGGCCCGCACCGCCAGCCGGGCTCGGCCCTGGAAGTAGGTGGCCACCGCGAGTGACTCGAAGCCGGCTCGCTCGGCGTCGACCCGCATCCGTTCCAGTGTTTCGGCCTGCTCGGTCGGCGAGGTGGGTGGCTCGCCGTGCACCAGGGCGTCGAGGGCGCGGGCCGCCAACACCCACTCGCCCGCCTTTTCGGCCTCGTCGACGAGAGCGGACAGGATTTTGCGGCCGTCGGCGGCGGTCTGCGGGCGCTCGACAAGCGTCGCACCCTTCTCGACCAGCGCGGCCAGGCGTACGGCTGGCAGGTCGAACTGCTCCGCCAGCGCCAGCGCGCGGTCGGACCAGAGCAGCACGGCGTCGCAGTCGCCGCGCAGGTACGCCGACTGGGCGATCGCGGTCATCGCCCGCGCCTGGTCAGCGCCGGGGGGAAGCTGCGCGATCAGGGTCCCGATGTCGTGCGTCAGCGCGCGCATCTCGTCGGTCTCGCGGGACTCCCACGCGATGCGGACCAGCAGGTACAGCGACTCGGCAAGGTCGGTCGTGGTGTCGGCAAGGTCACGCCAGCGCCGGCCGTACCGCAGGGCGTCGTCCAGCAGTCCGGCCAACCATGCCGCTCGGGCGGCCGAGGCGAGCAGGTCGGTGGCCTCGGGCACCTCGTCCAGGCCCATCTCCGCCAGTTGCAGGGCCTGGTAGGCGGAGCCGATGGAGAGGAAGAACTCAGCGCCGCGACGGGCCGCCGCGATCATGTCGTCGTACCGGCCGGCGCCACGGGCGTGGTGCGCCACCATGGCCGGGTCGGAGGCACCACCGTTCAGGAGTACGTCGAGTGCCCTCTCGTGTAGCCGGCGGCGCTGCCGGCCGAGCATCTGGTCGACGATCGCCTCGCGCACCAGTGCGTGCCGGAACGCGAACTCGTCGTCGCCGGACTCGACCAGGACGCCCCGGGTGACCAGGTCGCGTAACACGGCGATGAGCTGGTCCTCGCCCACACCGGTCACGTCGGCGAGCAGGTCGAACGGGATGCGGTGGCCGAGCACGGTGGCCGCCTCGACGATGCGGTGGCTGACCGGGTCGAGGTCGTCGACCTGTCGGCGTAACACCTCGGCGAGACTCCACGGCAGCGGTTGCTCGACCAGCGCCTCCACGTCGTTCCCGGGCAGCGCACGCAGCAACTCCTCCAGGAAGAACGGGTTGCCACCGGTGCGGTGGTGCAGTGCCGCCACGGCGCGCACCGGCGCCGGAGCGCCGGTGGCCGCCGCCAGCAACGCCGCGGTCTGTGCGGGGGTGAGACGGTCCAGGCGGACGTGGGTGACGGTGTGCCGGCGTTCCATCCGGGCCAGCAGGCCCGCCACCGGTTTGCGACGGGTCACCTCGTCCGGCCGGTACGTTCCGATGAGCAGCCGCGGCCCGCGCTGGTCGGCGATCCGCTCGAACAGCGCCGCGCTCTCCGAGTCGGCCCAGTGCAGGTCCTCGAAGACGATGACCGCAGGGGAGTCGCCGATCAGGTCGGCCAGGATCGCGAGGCCGGTGTGCAGGCGCTCGACCGGGCTGCGCCGCGGGTCCGCTAGTGCCGCGAGCTGCTCCTCGTCGCTGCCTGGACGGCCGTCGATGGCGCCAAGGAGCACCTCGTACGGCCGGGACAGCGAGCCGGGTTCCGCCTGGCCGACCAGCACCACGGTCTCTGCCGACACGGTGGTCAGCAGCTCGTGCACCAGCCGGGTCTTTCCGATGCCCGGCTCACCCGCGATGAGCGCAACCGCCGGCTCCCGCGCCGAAGCGAGCTGCGCCAACCGGCGCAGCTCGCTGTCCCGCCCGATCATCACTGGGCTGGCACCGCCGCGGATGGTTCGCACGACGTGAGGTTACCGGCGGGCTGGCCACGGACGGCCGGGGTGTCACGGGCCCGGTGGGCCCGGCGGGCGGTGGTGAGTAGGCGCTCGCTGTCGGCCTCGGCGATCAACTCGCGGCGACGATCGTTCGCCAGAGCCAGCATCGTGCCCGGGTCCATCAACATGGCTTGTCTCCTTGTCAACCGCTGATGGATCAATCGTCGGTTGACACCGGTGCGGCCACATCGGGCAACACGTACCTATCTTCACTGCTCACCGGGGTTTAGCGACGCACGCGAGCCACCTAGGCATACCTAGTGCCTGCACGCTTCAGGGCCGTCCACCCGTGGAGGTCACCGGATGCGGGGGCATCGGCGGCTGCCGCGTGCCTGGTGGTCAGCATCGTTGCTGCGGGCGCCGTGGGCAGACAGAATCGTGCCCCCGACGGGTCCGTCGGGGGCACGAGGTGTGTCAGGCGTACGTGGTCAGGCGTCCAGGGCGCCGGCCGCGCGGCCCTCGTGAAGGGTGAGGTTGCGGCCGTCGGACGGGTCGAACAGGTGGATCTTCTCCAGGTTGAACCAGACCCGCCGGTTCTCCCCCTCGGTCACCGTCGACTCGGCCGACAGGCGGGTGACCAGGTTCGATCCGCCACCGGCGAAGTCGGCGGCACCGGTGTCGGCGGCCAACTCCTCCAGCTCGGCGGCGGTGGCCCGCTCCCCCTCGACGGTCAGATAGACGTACTTGTCCGAACCCATCGACTCGACGATGTCCACCGGCGCCTCGAACTCCATGCCCCGGCGGCGGGTCTCGTCGTCGATCAGCTCGGCGTCCTCGAAGTGTTCCGGCCGGATGCCGAGGATCAGGTCCCGGGAGGCGTCGGCGGCCTCCAGTTCGCGGCGGATCCGGTCGCCGATCGGCACGTCACCCAGGGCGGTACGCAGGGTGCCCTCTTCGATGGTGGCGGGCAGGAAGTTCATCGACGGGGAGCCGATGAACCCGGCCACGAAGAGGTTGTTCGGGTTCTCGTACAACTCCTGCGGCGGGCCGACCTGCTGGACCGCCCCACCTCGCATGATCACCACGCGGTCGCCGAGGGTCATCGCCTCGGTCTGGTCGTGGGTGACGTAGACGGTGGTGGTGCCGAGCTTCTTCTGCAGGCGGGACACCACGGTCCGCATCTGCACCCGCAGCTTGGCGTCCAGGTTGGACAGGGGCTCGTCCATCAGGAACGCCTTGGGCTGACGGACGATCGCCCGGCCCATCGCGACCCGCTGCCGCTGCCCACCGGAGAGGTTGGCCGGACGCCGGTCCAGCAGCGACGTCAGTTCGAGGACCTTGGCCGCCTCGTCGACCTTGCGGTTGATCGTCTCCTTGTCCAGCTTGGCCAGCCGCAACGGGAACGCCATGTTCTCCCGCACGGTCATGTTCGGGTACAGCGCGTAGGACTGGAAGACCATCGCGATGTCCCGGTCCCGGGGGGCCTTGTCGTTGACCCGTTCACCGCCGATGCGCAGGTCACCGGAGCTGATGTCCTCCAGCCCGGCGATCATGTTCAGGGTGGTGGACTTGCCGCAGCCGGAGGGACCGACCAGGATCACGAACTCGCCGTCGGCGATCTCCAGGTCGACGTCCCGTACCGCTGTGGTGCCGTCCGGGAACTTCTTGTTCACCTTGTCGAGCACGATGTCAGCCACGAGTAATCACCTATCCCTTGACGGCGCCGGAGGTCAGGCCGGAGACGATGCGGCGTTGGAAGAAGAGGACGAACAAGATGATCGGTACGGTGATCACCACGGCCGCCGCGCAGATCGCCCCGGTGGGGTCCTCGAACTGCGACTCGCCGGTGAAGAACGACAACGCCACCGGCACCGTGCGCGAGCGTTCGGTGGAGGTCAGCGAGATGGCGAACAGGAAGTCGTTCCAGCAGAAGATGAAGACCAGGATCGCCGTGGTGAAGACCCCGGGTGCGGCGAGTGGGGCGATGACCCGCCGGAACGCCTGGCCCTGGGTGGCACCGTCCATCTTCGCGGCCTTCTCCAGATCCCAGGGGACCTGCTTGAAGAACGCGGACAGCGTGTAGATCGCCAACGGCAGCGCGAAGGTGATGTACGGCAGGATCAACCCCGGCCAGGTGTCGAAGAGCCCCAACTGCCGTTCGATCTCGAACAGCGGCGAGACCAGCGACACCTGCGGGAACATCGCGATCAGCAGGGCGACGCCGACGAGCAGGCGCTTGCCGGGAAAGTCCAGCCGGGCGATCGCGTACGCGGCCATGGTGCCGAGCACGACGGCGATCGTGGTGGCGATCAGCGCGATGCCGATGGAGTTGATCAGCGCGCGGACGAACTGGTCGGTGGCGAAGATGTTGCGGTAGTTCTCCAGCGTCCACTCGCGCGGGATGAAGTTGCCGTCGGTGAGCGTGGCCGGCGTCTTGAACGACAACGACATGATCCACAGCACCGGGATCAGGGCGAACACGACCACGATCGTGTTCATCACGCCCCACTGGAGCTTGGCCTTGGTGGTGTCAGCCATCTCAGCGCCTCTCCCCGTCGTCACTGCCGGGGGCAGCGGTACCGAACAGCTTCACGAAGATGAACGCGATGATCGCCACGGCGATGAAGATCAGCACCGACATGGTCGAGCCGATGCCGAGGTTCAGGCCCCGGATCAGGTTGTTGTAGGCGATCATCGACACCGACGAGGTCTCGTTGGCCCCGTTGGTCAGCACATAGATGTTGTCGAAGACCCGGAACGCGTCGAGGGTGCGGAACAGCAGAGCGACCAGGATCGCCGGCTTCATCACCGGCAGCATCACCTTGGTGAACCGCTGCCACGCGGTGGCCCCGTCCGTGGAGGCCGCCTTGAGCAGGTCCTCCGGCACCAGCGCCAACCCTGCCATCAGCAGCAGCGCCATGAACGGCGTGGTCTTCCAGATCTCCGCCAGCATGATGATCGCCAGCGAACTGGCCCGTTCGGTCAACGGTGCGCCGTCGGAGAAGAGGTTGGCCAGGTAACCGGTGCCGGGGGTCCACGCGTACCGCCAGGAGAAGGCGGCGACGACCGTGACGATCCCGTACGGGATCAGGGCCGCCGTCCGCACGATGCCCCGGCCGACCAGCGTCCGGTGCATGACCAGCGCGAGCCCCATGCCGAGCACCAGCTCCACGGCGACGGTGACCACCGTGATCAGCATCGTCACGCCGAACGCGGTCCACCAGAAGTCGTTGGTCAGCACGGTGACGTAGTTGTCCAGGCCGACGAACTCCCGCTCGTCGGGGAAGCGCAGGTCGAAGCGCTGCAACGACAGCCACACCGAATAGAGGATCGGATAGCCGGTCACCGCGACCATGACCAGCGCGGCCGGCGCGCACAGCAGCCAGCCCAGTTTCCGTTCGGCCCGCTTGTTCTCGCTCAGCGGGGCCTTACCGGAACGACGGGACCGCTGCGCGGGCACCGATCGGGCCGCGTCGGTCGTCTCGTCGACCGTGTCGGTGCCGCTCGTCGTGGTTCGCTCGGTCACGGCAGAACCCCCCTCGACTCCAGCGCGTCCGCGATGGCGTCGCGCAGCTCGTCCGCGGTCGCGGGCGGGTCGATCGCCGACGGCGGCGACAGGATCGCCGACATCACCGTCGAGATGCTCTGGTACGCCGGAGTCAGCGGCCGGACCGCCGGGTCCTGCAACTGTTCGAGGATGGTTTCCTTCATCGGGTACGCCTCGTCCATCTCCGGGTCGTCGTACACGCTCTCGATGGTCGGCGGCACGCCGTCGTTGATCGCCGAGAACTTCTGGCTCTCCGCGTTACGCAGGCACTTGGCCGCCTCGAAGGACTCCGCCGGGTGCTTCGAGTGCGAACTGACCGCGAGGTTGATCCCGCCGATGGTGACCCGGCCCGGCGTGCCCTCGTCGATGCCGGGCACCCGCGCCCAGGCGACCTGCTCGGCCAACTGCGGGTTGGCCTCCTGCATCGCCGGATAGACGAACGGCCAGTTGATCTGGAAGGCGCCGTTACCGGCCTGGAAGTCCAGCCGTACCGGGTCCTCCATGGCGTTGCTGAACGACGACGAGGTCACCCCGGAGGTGGCGAAGTCGCGGAGCTGCTCCAGCGCCCGCACCGCACCCTCGTCCATCGCGGCCTCGGTGCCCTCGGCGTTGAGGATGTTGCCGCCGGCACTGGCGACCAGGGTGTTGTAGAGCACCACCAGGCCCTCGTACTGGGCACCCATGGTCAGCACCTGGTGCGGCTGGCCCTGCTCCTTGAGTCGCTGCGCCATCTGGATCATCTCGTTCCAGGTGGTCGGCGGCTCGGGCACCAGGTCCTTGCGGTACCAGAGCAGCTGGACGTTGGTGTTCTTCGGCGCGCCGTAGAGCTTGTCCTCGTGCCGCGCGGTCTCCAGCGGCCCCTCCAGGGTGCCGTCCTCCACCTCGGCCCGGTCCTGCCCGGTCCATTCCAGGACCCACTTCGCGCCGGCGAACTCCTGCGTCCAGGTGACGTCGAGACCGAGCACGTCCATGCCGTCGTCGTTGGCCGCGAGCCGGCGCACCATCTGCACCCGCTGCTCGTCGGCCTCGCGCGGCAGCACCCGGTAGTCGATCCGGTACCGGCCAGCGGCCTGCGTGTTGCATTGGTCGACCACCTGCTGGAAGTTCTGCTCCGGCGGGTAGTAGAGGTTGATCGTGGGCACCCCACCGTCGTCGCCGGAGGCGCACGCGGCCATCGGTGCCAGCAACGTCAGCGCGGCGGTCGCCGCCGCGACACGTGCCCGAGGTCGGCGTCTGCTCATACCGGCACTCCGCCGCGCTCCGGGCCGCCGCCCGGCACCACGACGCCGGGCCTGCTGTACGGCTGATCCATGACCCCTCCCTCGGTCTCGGCCAACAGCCGGGGAGAGGTCTCGTGCCCCGGCGCACGACGACACGGCCAGGGCTTCTGACCTGCCGGTTCGCCGCCCTGGCGCCTCGTGGCTGGAACACTGCCCGAGCCGGGAAGCCGCGAAACCCACCGCGTGACACGACTTAAACGTCACTTTGCGTGGTCCGGGTCACACCGGAGGCCGGCCCGAAGGGTGGGCGTTACTCTCGGGCGGTGGATGCCACCTTCTTCTTCGATCCCCTCTGCCCGTGGACCTGGCGCACGTCGCGCTGGCTGGTCGCCGCCGCCGAAGCCCGTGACCTGCGCATCGAGTGGCGGGCGTTCAGCCTGAGCATTCTCAGCGGGGGTCAGGCCCCACCGGAGTACGCCGAGGCGATGGCGGCGTCGAGCCGGGCGCTGCGGCTGGTGGAGGCCCTGCGCGCGGAGGGCCGCCACGAGGACGCCGGCCGGTTCTACACCGAGTTGGGCACCCGTACCCACGACGCCGGCAACCCGCCCAGCGACAAGCTGGTCGCGGAGGCCGTGACAGCGGCCGGTCTCGACGAGGCGGCCTCCGCGCTCGACGACGACCGCTGGGACGCGGAGGTGCACTCCTCACACGCGCTGGCGTTCGGCTCGGCCGGTCCGGACATCGGCTCGCCGGTGTTGATGATCCCCGGCGCCGACCGGGGTCTGCACGGCCCGATCCTCACCGAGGTACCCGACCTCGACGACACCCTGACCCTCTGGGACAACCTGCTCCCCCTGCTCCGCATGTCCGCCTTCCACGAGGTCAAGCGCGGCCGCCGCTAACCCCTCCCCCCTCCCACCCAC
>NZ_SISL01000251.1:0-8725 GCF_004307965.1 Verrucosispora sp. SN26_14.1
CAGCCGGTGGGCCCAACCTGGCCGCCGGCCGTCCGGCCACCGCCAGCAGCGTCAACGGATCGTTCGTCGCGGCCAACGTCACCGACGGCAACGCCGGCACCTACTGGGAGAGCGGTGGTGCCCTCCCGCAGTGGGTGCAGGTCGACCTGGGCTCCGCCCACTCCGTCGACCAGGTCAAACTGAAGCTGCCGGCCGGCTGGGAGTCCCGCACCCAGACGCTGTCGGTGCAGGGCAGCACCACCGGCAGCGCCTTCGCCACGATCGTCGGTTCGGCCGGCCGCACCTTCAGCCCGGCCGGTGGCAACACGGTCACCCTCGACTTCCCGGCCACCACCACCCGGTACGTGCGGATCGCGATCACCGCGAACACCGGCTGGTCCGCCGCGCAACTCGCCGAGTTGGAGGTGTACGGCGCAGTGGCCTCGTCGGCCAACCTGGCGGCCGGTCGGAGCATGTCCGCCAGCGGCCACGCCGATGTCTACGTCGCCGGCAACGCCAACGACGGCAACCAGAGCAGCTACTGGGAGAGCCCGAACAACGCCCTCCCGCAGTGGATCCAGGTGGACCTGGGCGCCACGGTCACCGTCGACCGGCTGGTGCTCAAACTGCCCGCCGGGTGGGGCGCGCGCACTCAGACGGCGACCGTGCAGGGCAGCACCACCGGTACGAACTTCACCACCCTGGTCGCCTCCACCGGGTACGCCTTCAACCCGGCCAGCGGCAACACGGTGAGCATCACCGTCGGCTCGGCCGCCACCCGCTACGTCCGGTTGCTGGTCACCGCGAACACCGGCTGGTCGGCGGGGCAACTGGCCGAGATCGAGGTGTACGGCCCGGCCACCGGTGACACCCAGCCGCCGTCCGCGCCGACGAACCTGGCGTTCACCGAGCCGGGCAGTGGGCAGGTGCGGTTGACGTGGTCGGCGTCGACGGACAACGTCGGGGTGACCGGGTACGACGTGTATGCCAACGGTGCGTTGCGGGCGAGTGTGTCGGGTACGACGTTGGCGTTTTCGGACACGCAGCCGGCGAGTGCCACGGTGTCGTACGTGGTACGGGCCAGGGACGCGGCGGGCAACGTCTCCGCGAACAGCAACACCGTGACCCGTACCGGCAGTTCCGGCGACACCCAGCCGCCGTCCGCGCCGACGAACCTGGCGTTCACCGAGCCGGGCAGTGGGCAGGTGCGGTTGACGTGGTCGGCGTCGACGGACAACGTCGGGGTGACCGGGTACGACGTGTATGCCAACGGTGCGTTGCGGGCGAGTGTGTCGGGTACGACGTTGGCGTTCTCGGACACGCAGCCGGCGAGTGCCACGGTGTCGTACGTGGTACGGGCCAGGGACGCGGCGGGCAACATCTCCGCGAACAGCAACACCGTCACCCGTACCGGCAGCACGCCCGGCGGCACCGACCTGGCCGCCGGCAAGCCGGCCACCGCCTCGTCGATGGTGCACGTCTTCGCCGCGGCCAACGCCGTCGACGGCGACGTCACCACCTACTGGGAGGGGGCACCGGGCGCGTACCCGGGCACGTTGACGGTCGCGCTCGGCGCCAACGCCAGCGTCAGCGCGATCGTGGTGAAGCTGAACCCGGACCCGGCGTGGGGTCCGCGCACCCAGACCTTCTCGGTGCTCGGCCGGGAGCAGTCCGCCTCCGGCTTCAGCACGCTGGTCGGCTCGGCGACCTACTCGTTCAGCCCGGCGGGCAGCAACACGGTCACCATCCCGGTCTCGGCGACCGCCGCCGACGTGCGACTCTCCTTCACCGCCAACACCGGGTCGTCGAACGGGCAGGTCGCCGAACTCCAGGTGATCGGCACCCCGGCACCGAACCCGGACCTCACCGTCACCACGGTGACCTCCGCCCCGGCCAACCCGGTGGAGACCGATCAGCTCACGCTCACCGCCACCGTCCGCAACGCGGGCACCCTGGCCGCCGGCGCGACCACGGTCGACTTCGCCCTGGACGGGACGAAGGTGGGCCAGGCGGCCGTCGGCGCGCTCGCCGCCGGTGCGTCGACGAGCGTGTCGACCACCGTCTCGGCCCGGAACGCGGGCAGTTACCAGCTCAGCGCCACGGTCGACCCGGCGAACACGATCATCGAGCAGAACGAGGGCAACAACGCGTACACGAACCCGACCCGGCTGACGGTCGGCCCGGTGGCCAGCTCCGACCTGGTCGCCTCGGCGGTCACCTGGTCACCGGGTACACCCGGCGCGGGTGCCACCGTCCGCTTCTCGGTGACCCTGCGCAACCAGGGCACCGTCGCCTCGGCGAGCGGGTCGCACGGCATCACGCTGACCGTGCTGAACGACGCCGGCACGGCGGTGCGGACGCTCACCGGATCGACGGGCGGCGGCATCGGCGCGGGTGTCACGGCGAGCCCGGTCGACCTGGGCACCTGGACGGCGGCCAACGGCCGGTACACCGTCCGGGTGGTGATCGCCGCCGACGCCAACGAACTGCCGGTGAAGCGGGCCAACAACACCAGCGAACGTCCGCTGTTCGTGGGACGCGGCGCCAACCTGCCGTACGACCACTACGAGGCCGAGGAGGGCTCGGTCGGCGGCGGAGCCCAGGTGATCGGGCCGAACCGGACCATCGGCGACCTGGCCGGAGAGGCGTCCGGCCGGCGGGCGGTGACCCTCAACACCACCGGCGCGTACGTCGAGTGGACCACCAAGGCGCCGGCCAACGCCCTGGTCACCCGCTTCTCCATCCCGGACGCCCCGAACGGAGGCGGGATCACCTCGACGTTGAACATCTATGTCAACGGGGTGCTGCACAAGCCGATCAGCCTCACCTCGAAGCACATCTGGCTGTACGGCGCCGAGGCCAGCCCGAGCGACTCGCCGAGCGCGGGCCCGCCCCGGCACCTCTACGACGAGGCGAACGTGCTGCTCAACTCCACCATCCCGGCCGGCAGCCGGATCCGGTTGCAGAAGGACCCGGCGAACACCACCACGTACGCCGTCGACTTCGTCGACCTGGAGCAGGTGACTCCCCGGGAGAACCCGGACCCGGCGCGGTACCGGGTGCCGAACGGGTTCAGCCACGCCGACGTGCAGAGCGCGTTGGACGCGGTCCGGATGGACACCACCGGCAACCTGGTCGGTGTCTACCTGCCCGCCGGCACGTACGAGACCGCCCAGAAGTTCCAGGTGTACGGCAAGGCGGTGAAGGTGGTCGGCGCCGGCATGTGGTTCACCCGGTTCCAGACGCCGTCGTCGCAGCAGAACACCGACGCCGGGTTCCGGGTGGAGCCGAGCGCCAGCGGGTCGACCTTCTCCCACCTGGCGTTCTTCGGCAACTACACGGTCCGGCAGGACGGGCCCGGCAAGGTCTGGGGTGAACTCAAGGACGTCGACGACCTCACCCTGGACAACGTCTGGGTCGAGCACACGGTCTGCGCGTACTGGGGGGTGAGCGTCAGCGGCCTGAAGATCACCGACAGCCGCTTCCGGAACACCTTCGCCGACGCGGTGAACCTGACCAACGGCAGCACCGACAACCTGGTCAGCAACTCGGAGGGCAGGTCCAACGGCGACGACGCCTTCGCGCTCTTCTCCGCGACCGACCAGGGCGCGTCGACCGGCAACCACGGCAACGTGTTCGAGAACCTGACCGCCACGTTGACCTGGCGGGCGGCCGGGATCGCCGTGTACGGCGGCTACGACAACGTGTTCCGCAACCTCTACATCGCGGACATGCTGACGTACTCGGGCATCACCATCAGTTCACTGGACTTCGGATATCCGTTCGTCGGATTCGGGTCCAGCCCACCGACCCGTTTCGAGAACATCTCGTTGGTCCGGGCCGGTGGTCATTTCTGGGGTGCGCAGACCTTCCCGGCGATCTGGGTGTTTTCCGCGTCCAAGGAGTTCCGGGGCATCCGCGTCAGCGACGTGGACATCGTCGACCCGACCTACTCCGGCATCATGTTCCAGACCAAGTACACCGGCAGTCAACCGGAGAACCCGATCACCGACACGGTCTTCACCAACGTGTCGATCAGCGGTGCCCGGCGCAGCGGTGACGCCTTCGACGCCAAGTCGGGCTTCGGGATCTGGGTCAACGAGATGCCCGAGGCGGGTCAGGGCCCGGCAGTCGGCTCGGTCACCTTCACCAACCTGCGGCTGAGCGACAACTGGCAGGACATCCGCAACACCACGTCCACCTTCACCATCAACCGCAACTGACCCACACTCCGCCCTCACGTCGATAGCCGGCCCTGACGTCGATCATGGAGTTGTGGCACTCCCGATAGCCCACAAGAAGGGCAAAGAGTCCGCCACAACTCCATGATCGCGGGGGTCCGTCGGAGACGGCGTGCCACGGTCGCCGACGGTTCGTCCCCGACGACCGGTTTGCGCCCGCGTACGGCGGGAAGTCGGTACGGGTGCGAGCGTTGTTGACGAAGATCGAGCAAGCGTCCGGGCTGGACCGGTTCGGTGACCGGTTGCAGCGAGCGGTGCAGGGCACCCTGCGCGGGCAGCGGGTCCGGGACCTGCTGCACGGTGTCTGGCTGGGTCATCCGCTGCACCCGGCGATGGTGCAGGTGCCGGTGGGCTCGTGGGTCAGTGCGGCGATCCTGGACCTGATGCCGGGCCAGCGTCGAGCCGCCACCACGCTCACCACCATCGGCACGGTGAGCGCGTTGCCGGCGGCCGTCGCCGGGCTCAACGACTGGGCCGCGCTCTCCCGTGACCAGCGTCGGGTCGGCCTGGTGCACGCCGCCTCGAACACCGTCGCGCTGGTCCTCTACTCCGGCTCGGTGGCCGCGCGGTTCTCCGGCCGCCACCAACTCGGCCGGACCCTCGGCTGGCTCGGGCTCGGTGCCGCCGGTGCCGGCGCGTACCTGGGGGGACACCTGGCGTACAAGCAGGGTGCCCAGGTCAACGTGAGCGTCTCCGACCTGCACCTGATCAGCGACGGTTGGCACTCGGTCGCCGAGATGGCCACGCTGCCGCAGCGGCAACTGGTGACCCGCAAGGTGGACGACGTCTCGGTGATCCTCTATCGGCACGGCGACGACGTCACGGTGATGCTCGAACGCTGCCCGCACCAGAGCGGCCCGCTCGGCGAGGGCGAGGTCACCGAGATCGACGGCCACGCCTGCGTGGTGTGTCCGTGGCACGGCAGCACCTTCCGCCTCAACGGCGGCGAGGTGGTGCACGGCCCGTCCGGCAACGACCAGCAGACCCTGCCGACCCGGGTGGTCGCGGGCCGGGTGGAGGCCCGGCTGCCGTGAGGCGACGGCCCCGGTCAGTCCTTGCGGTGACGGCCGACCGGCAGTTCGGCGGGCGGACCGCTCCGGACCGGCTGCCGGGTGGCGGCCACCGGCACCGGGCGACGCCGTAGGCCGAGCACCGCACCGATCTGGGCCCCCACGATGCTGGCCACGGCGAGCACCGCCGAGATGGCGAGCGGACGGTTCACCCGGTCCGGTTCACCGGCCCGTGCCGCGCCCACCGTCACCACCGGCGGATGCCCCTCCGGTGCCTCGTCGTGCGGTGCCGGCCGTCCCTGCGGCGTGGCGGCGGGAGAGGGCGGCGTGGGCGCGGCGGACTCCGGCTGCTCCACATCCGGCTTCGACGGCGTCGGCTTCGACGGCGTCGGACGCGACTGCTCGGGAGCGGGACGGGCCTGCGCACCGACCAGCCGGCCGGTCGCGTGCGGCCGGGCACCCTGGTCGTCCGCGTTGGCCGGCAGCGTGATCAGTTGGCCGGGGCGGATCCGGTCCGGGTCCCGCAGCTTGTTGAGCGCGGCCAACTCCCGGTAGTCCTCGAAGTCGTCCAGGTAACGGTCGGCGACCTTGCCGAGGTAGTCGCCCTTCGCCACCTTGTATACCGGCGCGTCGGCGGTCGCGCGTTCCGTCCCCGAGGACACCGGCTCGTACGCCGTGGGCGGCCCGGCGAGCGTCGCGGTGGCCGCCGCCGGCGCCGAGTAGGCGGGGGCGGTGTAGGCCGTGGTGGCGGCCGTGGCCGCCGGGCTGGCGGCGATGATCAACGCGACCGAGCCGACCAGGGCCGCCGCCGCCCGCTGCTGCCGACCCATCCCGGGCAGCCGGGGCGCCGGGCGGCGCAGCGACTGCGCGCCCAACTCCACGAGCACCGACAGCGCGAAGCTGGCCCAGCCGAACCAGCCGACGATCGCCAACGCCCGCAGGAAGAGTTGCCCGTCGTCCCGGCTGGTCAGCGTGGTGCCGATCTCCGCGAGTGTGGGCACGTGGTCCGGCAGAGGGTTGCCGGCGAACGCCAACAACGCGATCGGACCGCCGACCAGCAGGCCGATCAGCACCACCAGTGCGCCGAATCCGGTCAGCACCCGACCGACCCGCCGTACGGCGGTGCCACCCGATGCGGCCATGGCTACCTTCCTTCCCTAGGGAGCCCCGGTCAGCGCCCGCGCGGTCGCCTCACCGGAGACGGTGACGGTGTTGGAGAAGCCGAAGAGGCCGAGCATCGCCCGGCGGTAGGTGACGGACACCCGTACCCGGATGACGGTCTCGCCGTCGACCACCGGGAAGGTCACGTCGTGGCCGGTGGCCCCGGCGGCGGCGAGGTAGTCCGCGACGGCCGCGCGGGCCTCGGTCTGGTCGATGCGCTTCGGGCCGCCCTCGATGGCGGTCGCCCGGTCGATGGCCTGGCCACCGGTCCGGGCCGCCTCGGCGGCCAGGTTCTCGGCGCGTTGCAGTGTGCGGAGCTGACCGGCGCCGTCGAACGCCATGCCGATGATGCCGAGCACGCCGATCATCGCCACGGCGAGGAAGATGCTCACCCGCCCGGCGTCCCCGCGCCCGGCCGTCATCCCCGGCTCCGGTAACGGTCCAACGGCGAGGTGAACGAGGCGGTGACCCGGTTTCCGCTCGGCATCCTCAGAACGGAGATCCTGATGTCCTGGTAGGAGACGGTACAAGCGATCTGCACGGTGACCGTGGCGTCCTGCCCGACGGAGCTGCTGAAGGCTTGACCGAAGGTGGTGGACCGTCCGTCGACCGATCCGCTGAAGGTCACCTGCGGCTCGCCGGAGCAGGCCAACCCCCTCCAGTCGAGCTGGCTGCGGACCGCGTCGAGGGCCTCGGTGCGGGCGGTGCGGGCGTCGCGGGAGATGGAGGCCGCGCGGGCGGCGTCGTGTGCCGCCGCCTCCAGTGCCTCGCTGGCCACCGCGGTACGCCCGGCGACTCCGGCCAGCACCATCATGGCCAGGAACGCGGGTGCCAGGACGGCCACCTCGATCGAGACCGAGCCCCGGCTCATGGTGCGGTCCATCGTTCCGCCGTCCCGTGTGCGGTCTCTTCGATGGAGAAGCTGACTCCCGGCACCACCGACAGAGAGCGGCCGGTCACCGTGCACGTCACGTCGGTGGCCGAGGTGACGCAGCTCGGCCCTGGTTCGTCCCAGTCGACCAGCCAGCCACCGGCCTGGGTGAGGAAGCGCGCGGCGCGTTCCTCGCCGGCCCCGGCCGGAGCCTGGTGAAGCCGCTGTGCGTTGACTCCGCTCTGTGCCGCGTTGAGCGCGGTGGACCTGGCGACAAAGACGGCGGCCACCTGGATCGAGCCGAACAGCAGGATCAGGATCGCCGGTAGCGCCACCGCCAGCTCCACCGGGTTGCCGCCGCGTTCGCCGTCACCGGGCAGCCGAGGGTGCCGGATGGCCGTGACCATCCGGCACCCGGCGTAGCGGCGGCGGCGCATCGTCACGGTGCCGGCGGCCCGGGGATGCGGCCCATCCAGTTGTTGGCGGCGGTCAGGGCCGCTGCCGTGACCGCCAACGCCACCGTCACCAGGCCGAAGATGATCACGGCGGTCGGTACGGGGCTGTCGCCACGGTCCCCCCGCAGGTACACAAGCCGCGCCCGCAGCGCGGTCTGTACGTGGGTCAGCCGCACGCCCAGCGCGGCGTTCAGTTCGGTGAGGACGGACATCGGGGGCTCCTTCGGTTGAGGTCGAGTGCTAAAGGCGGGCGAGGAAGGGATAGATGGCGAAGCCGAGCAGGACGAAGACCAGCAGCGCGCCGGGAATGTCGAGCCGGCTGGTCACTCCCTCGGCCCGGGCCAGGTTGTCGGTGCGGATCTGGTCGCGCAGCGAGTCGGCGCGGCTGCGCAGGGTCTCGTGCACCTGGGCGCCCTCGCTGCCGGACGAGCGCATGATCGCGCCGACGTCGCCCAGCTCGGGGATGCCGATCCGGTCGGAGAGGCCGCGGAGTTCGTCCCAGGGCGAGTGCATCTGCATCTGGGCCATGCGCAGTGCCTCGGAGATCCGGTCGAAGACCCAGCCCTCACAGATGGCGGCGGCCCGCTCCAACGACTGCACCGGGCCGTGCGCGGCGGAGAGCTGCAACGCGACCAGATCCAGGTAGGTACAGACCGCCTGCCGGAACTCGTCCCGGGCCGCCTCCGCGCGGGCGATCATCGACCGGTGCGCGACCAGCGCGCAGAGCACTGCCAGACCGAGGCTGCCCAGCACCGGTACGGTCAGCGGCAGCGAGACGCCCACGGCGAACAGCGTGAAGCCGAGCAGGGCCGGTGCGGCGAGCCCGATCAACGCGGACAGCAGCATGGAGAGGGCGTACTGCTCGGGGGTGCGGTCGAGCAGGGCCAGTTGCCGGTGCGGCGGGCGCAGCCAGCGGGCCAGCCCGGTCAGCCAGTCCAGCCGGCGGTCGGCCGGACCGAGCCGGGTCGCGCCCGGCGGATGGCTCTCTCTTATACACATCACCGAGCC
>NZ_SISL01000252.1:0-8656 GCF_004307965.1 Verrucosispora sp. SN26_14.1
GCGCATCGCGCCGGGCCCTCTCTCACGCTGGGGCCGGGGGAAAGGAAGGGCCCCCTGCTAACGCCTCGTGCATAGCAAGGGTCCCTTCCTAACACGCATGCGCGCACCCGCTCCACGAGCGCCGAGAACGGCGGCGACGCCGCCCCGGTATGACACAGGCGATATCAGGAGGCGACTTCCCCCCGTAACATCGCCGATCCACAATCATCGATAGGTATCCGACCTCCGCACGGGCACCACGCCGGCCCGGTGGACTCCTGTCGCGCCGTCCTCCGTCGGCTCGGACGCCGTCCGCCCCCGCGCGACGAGAGGGAGCACAGATGCGAATCGTCCGGATCGGCCTGGCCCTGGCCGTCGGCGCCCTGGTGGTGTCGACGCTGGGGCCGGGCTCGCCCTCGGTGGCACACGACCCCGCCACACCCGCCGGGCGGGCGTCGGCGCAGGAGTTCATGGCGCAACGGGAACCGACCCAGCAGGCGGCTGCCCTCGCGGCGACGGCCTGCACGAACGGTCAGGCGGCCGGCTACCCCTGCCGCAACGTGGACCTGCTGTCGTTCATGCCGCTGTCCGGCATCGGCGGCAGCCAGGCGAACGACATCTGGGGTTGGACCGACCCGCAGACCCGCAAGGAGTACGCGCTGGTCGGCCGCCGCAACGGCACCTCGTTCGTGGACATCTCGGACCCGACCGCGCCGGTGTACCTCGGCAACCTGCCCGCGTACCAGAACCGCACCGCCGTCTGGCGGGACATCAAGGTCTACCGTGACCACGCCTACGTGGTGGCGGACGTCTCCGGGCACGGCATGCAGGTCTTCGACCTGACGCGGCTGCGCGGCGTCACCACGCCTCAGACCTGGACGACGAACGCGCAGTACAACCAGTTCGGCAACTCGCACAACATCGCCATCAACGAGCAGACCGGCTTCGCGTACGCGGTCGGCACCAACACCTGCAGCGGCGGCCTGCACATGGTCGACATCCGGACCCCGAAGTCCCCGACGTCGGCCGGCTGCGTCAGCAACGACGGATACACCCACGACACCCAGTGCGTGGTCTACCGGGGTCCCGACACCGCCTACAGCGGGCGGGAGATCTGCGTCAGCTCCAACGAGGACACCGTCACCGTCGTCGACGTGACCACCAAGTCCGCCCCTCGACAGCTGGCCCGCATCGGGTACACCGGTCGGGCGTACACCCACCAGGGCTGGTTCACCGAGGACCAGCGCTACTTCCTGCTCGACGACGAGTTGGACGAGTCCCGTCGTGGGGTGAACACGCAGACCTACATCTGGGACCTGGCCGACCTGGACGCCCCTCGACACATCGGCACCTACAGCGCGCCCTCCGGCGTCGCCGCCACCGACCACAACCAGTACGTCAAGGGTAAGTACAGCTACCAGGCCAACTATCGGGCCGGGTTGCGCATCCTGGACCTGACCAACGTGGCCGCCGGCCGCGCCACCGAGGCCGGGTACTTCGACGTCTACCCGTCCAGCAACAGTTCCTCGATGAACGGCGCCTGGAGCACCTACCCGTACTTCCCGAGCGGTGTCGTCGTGGTCAGCGGCATCGAACAGGGGCTGTTCGTGTTGCAGCCCCGGCTGCCGTGACGACGACCAGTCAGGGGCCGGCGGCGAAAGCCGTCGGCTCCGTCGCCGTGCCGCCCACCCGGGAGTACGCGACCGGTCCCCCCGTTCCGGAACCGACGTCGGGTCCGCCGACGCGCTACGCGGCCATCGCGCTGGTGCTCGCGCTGACCCTGACGGTCGGCTTCTTCGCCGGGCGGGCCGGCGGCCCGAGCGGCACTCCGGCCCGGTCGTCCGGTGTCGTGCCGGGCGGGCACGCGGGCCACGGTCCGGGCGGGCTGGAGGTGTCCCGTGACGGCTGGTCGCTGGCGCTGCACACGCCGGACCTGACCGCCGGCGAGCCGGGTGAGCTGGCCTTCCAGATCAGCGACCAGACCGGGGCCGCACTGACCGAGTTCCAGGAGAACCACGAGCGCCGGATGCACCTGATCCTGGTCGGCCGTGACCTCTCCGGATATCAGCACCTGCATCCGGAGATGTCGCCCGACGGCACCTGGCGGGTGCGGGTCACCCCGTCGGCACCCGGCCCGTTGCGGGTGATCGCCGACTTCTGGCCGCTCGGCGCCCAGGCGGGGGTCACCCTCGGGACGGACCTGCCGGTTCCCGGCCGGTACGCGGCACGGCCACTCGATCCGCCCGAGGAGACGGTCCTGGTCGACGACTACACGGTCACCCTGGACGGCGGCCTGCGGGCCGGCGAATCCCACCAGGTGCTCGTCTGGCTCGGTCGCCTCGGGCAGCCGGTCAACGACCTGCAACCGCACCTGGGCGCGTACGGGCACCTGGTCGCGTTGCGCCAGGGCGATCTGGCGTACCTGCACGTCCATCCGGCGGCGGCGAGTCAGGCCAGTTCGGTGGTGGCGTTCGGCATCACGGTGCCGTCGACGGGCACCTATCGCCTCTTCTTCGAGTTCCGGCACCTCGACGAGGTACGCGTCGCGGCCTTCACCGTCGTCGTGTAGGGCGATCACCGGCGGCGTCGAAAACGGTGGCGGCCCGGGTGCACCTGGTCGGGACACCGGGGCCGCCACCGCATCGCGGGTGACGCCAGGAGGTGGTCGGTCAGCCGACGGCGGCCAGGTCGGTCAGCCGAGCCAGCGAGTCCTCCAGGTCGGCGCCGACCCTGCGCAGGCCGAGCCGGAGAAGCGCGGCCTTGACCGGGCCGGCCGGCCAGCGTACGACGATGAGCCGCACGACCGTCCCACCCTCGTCCTCGTCCGGGGTGAGCTGGACGTATATCTCGGTGCGCGCCTCCGCTCGGGCACCGGCGCCCTTGGCCCGTTCCCGCCAGCCGATCAGGGTCGGTTCCTGGTAGGCGATCACTTCGGCCTCATGTGCGGCACCGCGCCCGGCCTGGACCAGTTGCCGTCTGCCGAAGCCCTCGCCCGAGAGGACCTCGGCCGCACGGACGCCGGCCAGCCAGGCCGGCAACTGCTCAGCGCGCTGTACCACGTCCCAGACCGCGTTCACCGGTGCCGTCACGTGCGCGCTGCGTTCCACGAGGATCATTTCCGTCTTCCTCCAGTGAGGACATCCCACAATATTCGGAACTGTATGCGCAAAAACGGACGTATGTGGACGGGTTAACAAAGACACGCCGAAAGGTATTGCCATCGACGCATCGACACCCTATGGCGCAGCGCTCCCACGACCCCTAGAGTTCCGAACACGTTTCGCGTTTCGCCGGGAGGGCGCATGCAGACCGCTCCGATGCCCGACTTCCCCACCGGATTCCGCTGGGGCGTCTCCACCTCCGCCTACCAGATCGAGGGCGCCGCCGACGCGGACGGTCGCGGACCCTCCATCTGGGACACCTTCGCCCACTCCCCCGGGCGCATCCTCGACGGCAGCACCGGCGACGTGGCCTGCGACCACTACCACCGCTATGCCGAGGACGTCGCGCTGATGGCCGGGCTCGGGGTGACCGCGTACCGCTTCTCGGTGGCCTGGCCCCGCGTGCTGCCCGCCGGCACCGGCCGGGTCAACGCCGCCGGGCTCGACTTCTACGAGCGGCTGGTGGACGAGTTGCTCGGCCACGGCATCGACCCGGTCGCCACGCTGTTCCACTGGGACCTGCCCCAGCCGCTCCAGGACGCCGGCGGCTGGCTGCACCGCGACACCGCGCACCGGTTCGCCGAGTACGCCGACGTGCTGGCCACCCGCCTCGGCGACCGGGTCAAGCTCTGGATCACCCTCAACGAGCCGTTCATCCACATGAGCCTCGGCCACGGCACCGGCGAGCACGCCCCCGGCAAGGCGCTGCTCTTCGACGCCTTCCCGGTCGCCCACCACCAACTGCTCGGGCACGGTCTCGCGGTCGCCGCGCTGCGCGCCCGCAGCAACAGTCCGGTCGCCATCGCCAACAACTATTCGCCGGTACGCGTGCTCGGCGACGACCCCGCCGACGCCGCCGCCGGGTACGCCTACGACGCGTTGCACAACCGGCTCTTCACCGACCCGCTGCTCGGCCGCGGCTACCCGACCGAGCTGGGCTTCGACACCAGCGTGGTCCGCGACGGCGACCTCGACGTCATCGCCGCCCCGCTCGACGTGCTCGGGGTCAACTACTACAACCCCAGCGGCGTACGCGCCCCCGAGGAGGGCTCGCCGCTGCCGTTCACGCTGGTGCCGCTCACCGGGTACCCGCGTACCGCCTTCGACTGGCCGGTGGCACCGGACGGGCTCCGGGACCTGCTCGGCTGGCTGCACCGGCAGTACGGGTCGGACCTGCCCCCGATCCAGATCACCGAGAGCGGCTGCGCGTACGACGACACCCCGGACGCCGAGGGCCGGGTGCCGGACCCGGACCGGATCGCCTACCTGGACGGCCACCTGCGCGCGGTGCACGCGGCGATGGCCGACGGGGTCGACGTGACCGGGTACTTCGTCTGGTCCCTGCTGGACAACTGGGAGTGGGCCGAGGGCTTCACCAAGCGCTTCGGCCTGGTGCACGTCGACTTCGCCACCGGAGCGCGTACGCCCAAGTCCTCGTACTCCTGGCTGCGCGAGGTCATCGCGGCGGCCCGGCGGGAACCTCCGCGGTGACCACCGTCGACCCGACGCCGGCCTCGCTGCCGGCGGCGCTGGCGGAACCGACCGTGTCGGTGCGGCGCGGCTGGATCGCGCTGCTCTTCGCCGCGAACCTCGGCGTCTGGATGGCGTTCTTCACCCCGATCCAGGTGCTGCTGCCGCAGCAGCTCGGACAGATCGCGCCGACGAACAAGGAGACCATGCTGGCGGTGGTCACCGGGATCGGCGCGCTCGCCGCGGTGATCGTCAACCCACTGGTCGGGGCACTGTCGGACCGGACCTGCCTGCGGATCGGCGGTCGGGAGTTCGGCCGCCGGCACGTCTGGACCCTCGGCGGCGCGGTGCTCGGCGCGCTGTCGCTGGCACTGCTCGCCCAGGCGCAGACCGTGCTCGGCGTGGTCGTCGGCTGGGTCGCCGCGCAGACCTGCTTCAACGCGATGCTGGCCAGCCTGACCGCCGCCGTACCGGACCGGGTCCCGGTCGCCCAGCGCGGCGGCGTCTCCGGCTGGGTCGGCATCCCGCAGGCGCTCGGGCTGGTGCTCGGCGTCGTCCTGGTCACCGCCGTGGTCACCGGCAACGCCGCCGGCTACCTGGCGATCGCCGCCGCGGTGCTGCTGTTCGCGCTGCCGTTCGCGCTGCGCACCACCGACGACCCGTTGCCGCGTACGCACCGACCCCCGCTGCGGGGACTGCTGGCCGGCATGTGGGTGTCGCCGCGCCGGTACCCGGACTTCGGCTGGGCCTGGATCACCCGGTTCCTGGTGCAGCTCGGCAACGCCTTCGGCACCCTCTACCTGCTGTACTTCCTCACCGACGAGGTCCGGGTGGCCGACCCCGAGGGCGGCCTGCTGGTGCTGATCCTGCTCTACACCGCCGGGCTGATGGCCACCACGGTGGTCGCCGGGCGACTGTCGGACCGCACGGGCAAACGCAAGATCTTCGTCATCGTCGCCGGGATGGTGATCGCGGTCGCGGCCCTGCTGCTGGCCGTCGCCCCCACCTGGCCGATGGCGATCGTCGCCGCGCTGCTGCTCGGTGCCGGTTACGGGGTGTACCTGTCGGTGGACGCCGCCCTGATCACGCAGGTCCTGCCGAGGGCCACCGACCGGGCCAAGGACCTCGGCGTGATCAACATCGCCAACTCCGCCCCGCAGGTGCTCGGGCCGGCCGTCTCCGCCCCGATCGTGGTGTACCTGGGCGGCTACCCCGCCCTGTACGCCACCACCGCCGCGGTGACCGTCCTCGGCAGCATCCTGGTGCTGAAGATCCGTTCCGTCCCCTGACCCGCTGTGACGTAAGGAGGGGTCCCCTGTACGACACCAGGCGATAGCAGGGGACCCCTCCTTACATCTGTACGCTGGGGGCCGTGACAGTACGTGTGCGATTCGCCCCCTCCCCGACCGGTATGTTCCACGTCGGCGGTGCCCGATCGGCGTTGCAGAACTGGATCTTCGCCAAGCAGCAGGGCGGGGTGTTCGTGCTGCGTATCGAGGACACCGACGCCGCACGCAACAAGCCGGAGTGGACCGAGGGCATCCTGTCGGCGCTGGACTGGATCGGCATCGAGCGGGGCAGCTACGAGGGCCCGTGGTTCCAGTCCTCGTACGCCGACGAGCACCGGGCCGCCGCCGGACGGCTCCACGACTCGGGCCGCGCGTACTACTGCGACTGCACCCGGGAGGCCGTGCAGGCCCGGACCGGTAACCAGTACACCGGTTACGACGGGTACTGCCGGGACCGGGGACTGCCGCCCGGCGAGGGCCGTGCGCTGCGCTTCCGGACGCCCGACGAGGGCACGACGGTGGTCGTCGACCTGATCCGGGGCGAGCCGACCTTCGAGAACAAGCTCATCGAGGACTTCGTGATCGCCCGGGGCGACGGCTCGCCCGTCTTCCTGCTGGCCAACGTCGTGGACGACATGACGATGGGCATCACCCACGTGATCCGGGCCGAGGAGCACCTGCCCAACACCCCGAAGCAGCAGCTGCTCTGGGACGCGCTCGGGGTGAAGCCGCCGATCTGGGCGCACGTGCCGGTGGTGGTCAACGAGAAGCGGCAGAAGCTGTCCAAGCGACGGGACAAGGTCGCGCTGGAGGCGTACCGGGACGAGGGTTACCTCGCCGCCGCGATGCGCAACTACCTGATGCTGCTCGGCTGGGCGCCCTCCAACGACCGGGAGATCGTGCCCTGGTCGGTGATCGAGGACGAGTTCCGGCTCGACGAGGTGAACCCGTCGCCGGCCTTCTTCGACGAGAAGAAGCTGCGGGCGTTCAACGGCGAGTACATCCGGGCGTTGTCGGTCGAGGAGTTCGTCGAGGTCTGCGGGCCGTGGCTGACCGGTACCGGCAGCATCCCGCCGCCGCCGTGGCAGCCCGACGAGTTCGATGCGGCCACGTTCGCGGCGGTGGCGCCGCTGGCCCAGACCCGTATCGCGGTACTCAGCGAGATCGTGCCGAACGTCGACTTCCTCTTCCTCGCCTCCCCGCTGATCGACGAGGCGGCCTGGGCCAAGGCGATGAAGGAGGGCTCGGGCGAGCTGCTGGACGACGCCATCGCCGCCTTCGCGGCGGTGACCTCGTGGGACGCGGCGACGCTGAAGACCACCATGGAGGAGGTCGGCGCGGCGCGCGGTCTCAAGCTCGGCAAGGCCCAGGCACCGGTACGCGTCGCGGTCACCGGCCGGACGGTCGGGTTGCCGCTGTTCGAGTCGTTGGAGGTGCTCGGCGCCGAGCGCACCCTGACCCGGCTTCGCGCCGCCCGCGCCCGCCTGTTCTAGGGCTGCCGTGTGTAAGGAGGGGTCCCCTGCTAACGCCTCGTGCATAGCAGGGGACCCCTCCTTACATCCGTGCCGGCTGGCGGGCGGCGCGGTGGTGCGCCGGGAGCGTCCACGTCGGCAGGAGCAACGACACACCGAGCGCGACACCGAGCGCCACGCCGAACACCACTGCCCAGGACCACGTCGTACGCGCTACCCTGCCCCCCATCACCGCCAGCGCACAGGTAAGATCCGCCCCGCGTGTGCACGGCTGATCATCGGCCGATTCGCGATCACAGATAGTTCCAATTAGTGTTTCACCAGCTGCAACCAATCGTCGTTCCGCGGAGTCTTTGAAGTGGGTACCCGTCCTGTGGGGCATGGTCACCGACGTCGGCCCTCCAACGCGTGACCCCTGCAGCACAGCCGACCATCGACGGGGCGAGGAGGCGGCATGGTCCGACGGATGAGGCGACTGGCCGCGATAGCGGTCGGTGGAGTCGCTGCGGTGGTGTTGTCGCTGGCCTTCGTCGAGCCGGTCAAGGCCGCGCCGAAGGCGCCGCCGGCCGGTGTCGACATCACCGGACACGGGCTGGCCGAGCCGTTGCGGCTGCGCCACGACGCCAACCCGGAGCAGGTCGCCGCCGTCATCGACCAGGTGAGCCGTTCCCTGGCACCGGCGCGCGCGCCCGAGAAGGCCGACCTCGGTCCGAAGTACACCGTGGTGGTGCTGGCCGGTGACACTCCGAAGCAGACCTACGACCTCTATCCGAAGGCGGTCGGTGGGCCGCGCGTCTACCGGCCGGCAAAGCAGCCGGACGCCCGCAAGACCACGGCGGCCTGGTTCCTCGGACGGATCAGCATGTCGGAGACGCTGCGCACCGTCGGGGTGCCGCTGGAGCGGACGTACGAGGCGGTCAGCGGCGGGGTCGGCGGCGGCGAGCGGATCATCCCGGAGGACGCGCTCAATCCCGCTCAGGACATCAACGAGGCCTTCAGCGAGCTGCGCCGCCTGCTCCTGCTGAACGTCGCGGTGATGCTGGTGATCACCCTCGGGCTGGCCGGGATCGCGCTGCTGGTCCGCCGCCGGACCCGCTGAGCCTCAGCACCAGCGCCGCCGGACCTGCGGCACCTCGCGACACCAGCGCGGCCGGATCCGCCGAACCTCAGCGACCAGCACCGCCGGGCCTCCACGCCACGCGGCGCCGCAACCGCTCCTCAGCACCAGCGGCGTGGGGGGCGTTCCCGGCGTACCGCCCGCAGTGCCGGTCGGACCGGGCCGTGC
>NZ_SISL01000253.1:0-8596 GCF_004307965.1 Verrucosispora sp. SN26_14.1
GGCCGGTCCTGCCGGCCGCCGCCACCCGTCCACCTGTGCCTAGCCTCAGGCGGCGAGCCGCCGGCCGAGTTCCTGCACGACCTGCTCGGCCACGGTCGGCGGGATCGCCGCCGCGATCTCCTCGGGGGTGAGGCCGGCCAGCACACCGGTGATGATCGCCTGCTCGTCGGTGAAGTCGCGGTTGGCCAGCGACTCCACCGCGGACTGCAACGCGGTCAACTGCGCGCCGAGGCTACGCAGTGTCGGGTGCCCGACCTGGAACTTCGGGTCGGTGTGGTCCTCGCCCGTGGTGGTGCGGGTATAGGTCTGCCCGATCGGGTTGCGGCCGTCCAGGACGGTGAGGTTGCGGTGCACGGTCCTGAGCCAGTTGTGCTCCTCGGGGGTCATGTCCATCTCCTCCTGCTCGGGCGTGATGAGTCCGATGGTGGTCAGGTAACGGCGGAACAGCGGCGTCTGGTCACGTCCCGCCTTGATCGAGTCGCGGAAGAAACTGAAGTGGGTGTGCCACAGGTGGGAACGGTCGCCGGTGCTGCGCCGCCCCAGTCGGTCCCACCGCCGCACCACCTTGCCGTCGGGTGAGTAGATGATCTCGCGGATGTCCCGGCTGTCCGCCGTGTTGGCGACGCACTGGGCCACACACCAGGTCGAGAACGTGAACAGGTCGTGGTGACGACCGCCGCTGCCGACCCGGAACATACCCACGTCCAGCGCGGCCGCGTCCAGCGTCAGACCGTTGCGGTCCCGGGGCGACTCGACCACCGAGTAGTCGTTCGCGACGACCCGGTCCGATCCGGTGTGGTATCCCCCGCGGTGGTTGGCATCACCGACGATGCCGACCTCGTTGGGTTCCAGGTTCTCGTCGCGTACCCGGTTCGGGTCGCGGTTGAGGTGCTTGAGCAGCAAACTGCGGACGGCCATCAGGTTCGCCGGTGCCCGCGTCATGGTTCCCCCCTCTGCTGATCCGTCGGGGGCCGGGCACGGCAGTGACACCGCGTGCGCGGTAGGAAGGCTGTACAAGCGCTCCCGGCCAGTGGTTGCACAGCGCCGGGCGTACCCCCACCATAGCCGCACTTCTCGACGAATGCCCAGCTCAGAGCCGGTTTATTCAGCTTGGAGAAGCCTGTGAGGCAGAGTGGACGACCGGAAGGACCACTGCGGACGGATACTCCGGGTCGTGAATGATCTCCCGACGTCCACCACGGAGAGTCACGGCAGCGCCGAGGGGTTCGCCGGTTCCCGGGTTGCGCGAGTAGCGGGGATGGGCCCCGCCGGAGACCTGCACCCGCACCCGGTGCCCGGGGGCGAACCGGTGGGCGGTCGGCCACATCTCCACCGGCACCGCGACGGCACCGGTGGCGTCGGAGCGGAAGCGTCGCGGATCGACGCGGACCAGGCCGTCGCAGACGTTCCAGGACCGGCCACGCCGGTCCACGTCGCACAGTCGCACGAAGACGTCCAGGTGGGCCAGCTCGCTGCGCAGGTGGATCTCCGCCCGCACCGGGCCGATCACCTCGACCGCGTGCTCCAGCGGGTCGGTGGTCCAGGTCAACACGTCGGGACGGGCCTCGACCGGACGGTTGTCGAACGGCCCGGCGCGCTGGGCCACCAGCAGCGGGCCGCCCAGCGAGGGGGTCGGGTCAACCGGGTCGTACCAGAAGGCGTCCGGCGTCGAGGGCACCGGCGGCGAGGTACGCAGCGCGGAGCCCGGGTGCAGGTGCCACCGGGTGGGTCGGGCCGGTGGCGGCCAGTCGGGCAGGTCACGCCACCCGCCCCCGGTGCCGCCCAGGTGCACCCGCACGGGCGCGCCGGCACCGGTGTCCCGGTCGACACCGGCCGGCGCCGCGGCGCGGTCGTTCAGGTGTGCGTCGAGCCAGTCGAGTCCCTCGCGCAGCGCGGCGACGAACAGGCCGGGGCTGCCGTGGGTCCACGGCCCCACCACCAGCCTCGGCCGCGCCCCGGTGGCGCGCAGGGCCGCGTAGTCACGCAACTGGGCGGGCAGGAAGATGTCGTGCCACCCGCTGACCATCGCCACCGGCGCCCGCACCCGGTCGAGCCGGTCGTCGAAGATCCGGGTACGCCAGTAGTCGGCCTGCGGCGTGTGGTGCTCCAACCACTCCTGGAAGAACGGCACGGTGACCCCGGTGGCGATCCGGTCCGCCTCGACCAGGGGCAGGTGCGCCAGGGCGGCGGCCAGGCGGGGCTGGCCGCGTTTGAGCTCCCACTGCCGGGCCAGCCACGGCACGGTCTGCGCCTGGAGCAGTTCCACCCAGGTCAGCACCGTGTCCAGGGCGAAGGACTCGCCCGCGTACGTGGAGTCGCGGGTCGACGAGGCGGTGGCCACGGCGACCATCGCGCGCAGCTCGGTGCCCGCGTCGGCGGCCAGCGCCCACTGCACGAAACCCTGGTAGCTCGCGCCGAACATGCCGAACGCCCCACCCCACCAGGGCTGCCGACGCAGCCAGTCGAGGGTGTCCAACCCGTCGTCGCGCTCGTGCACGAACGGGTCGAAGGAGCCGCCGGAGCCGAAGGTGCCCCGGCAGGACTGGATGACCACGTGGAAGCCGCGCTCGGCGGCGAGCCGGCAGAGCAGCCGCATCGGCCCGCCCCGCCCGTACGGGGTGCGGATCAGCACGGTGGGCGCGTCCACCCGGTCCGGGCGGTAGTGGTCGGTGCGCAGGATCACCCCGTCGCGGACCCGGACCGGAATGTCCCGGGTGACAGCGACCCGACGGGTACGGGCCGGCGGCAGTCGCAACGCGGCGCCGGCGAGCGCCGACGTCAGTCGATCCCACATCGGGTCACTCCGTCCGGCGTCGGGGCGGCTCGGGTCGGGCGCCCCGGACGGTGTCCCGGTGTTCCCGCAGCGAGGCACCCATGGCGGAGATGAAGCGGTACACCACCTCCAGCTCGTCGTCGCGGAAGCCGCTCATCACCCGGTCGGTGCGCTCGCCCAGCGGCCGGAAGAAGTCCATCGCGAGCGCCGCACCACGGTCGGCGTAGCGGAGCAGGATCTTGCGCCGGTCGGTGGGATCCCGGTCCCGCCGGATGTGCCCGGCGCGTTCCAGCCGGTCGATCAGGGCGGTGACCGACCCGGAGGAGATGGCGAGGCGCTCGCCGAGCCGTCCCGGGGTGATCGGCGCCTCGGCCAGCTCGGCGTCCATGACCGCGATCAACGCCTGCAGGTCGGTGACGTTCAGACCGTGCTGCCCGGCGAAGGCGTGCCCCACGTGCTGGGCGTCCACGCCGTAGCGGCGCAGCTCGGCGGTGATCTCGGCGATCAGCAGCTCCCGGCGGGTATCCCGCCGCCGGTACATCCCCTGAGCCGCCACGTCGCGCCGCTTCCCCTCCCGAACGCCCGCGTCGGAGCATACCCAGCCGGCCGTCCACCACCGTTGTCGAGATTCTCACGCCGCCAGTAGTTGCCACATCTATCTTGATGGGCAAAACTCTCGACTGTCTAGATATCTGTCTGTCGAGAGACCTGTTTCGAGGGGCCCTACGGATGTCCGTATTAACCCGTGTCGCGCGCAGCCGCCGCGCAGCCTGGCTCACCGTCCTGCTGACGGTCGTCTTCGGCGCGATCGTCTTCGCCCTGCCCACTCCCGACAACCCGGCACCGGTCTCCGCCACCGGGCTGTCCGAGAGCTGGGAGTCGACGCAGGTCGAGCTGCTCCAGGACGAACTGCCCCAAAGTGACGTCGCCGCCGCCGTGGTGGTGGTCAGCCGCGACGACGGCGCCGCACTGACCGACGCCGACCAGGCCGCGATCACCACCGGATCCACCGGGCTCAGCGAGTTCGCCGTCGGCGGCCAGGTCGTCCCGCCCCAGGTGTCCCCCGACGGCACCGTCGCCCTGGTCGTCGTGCCGATGTCCACCGCCGGCGGCCAGGACGCCGTCAGCGCCCAGGTGGCCGAGCTGCGCGAGTCACTCACCGCGCTGCCCGGGGACCTGACCGTCGAGGTCACCGGCGGGCCCGCCTTCACCGCCGACCTCACCAAGGTCTTCGAGGGCGCCGACCTCACCCTGCTCGCCTTCACCGCCGCCGTCGTCGCGGTCCTGCTGCTGGTCACCTACCGCAGCCCGCTGCTCTGGCTGATCCCGCTGACCATCGTGGCAGCCACCGAGCAGATCACCCTGCGCGCCCTGGACACCATCATCCCGGCGGTCGGCATCAACTTCGCCGGTGGCGCCGTGACCGGCATCGCCAGCGTCCTCGTCTTCGGTGCCGCCACCAACTACGCCCTGCTGCTCATCGCCCGCTACCGCGAGGAACTACGCCGCGAGCAGGACCGCTTCGTCGCGATGCGCAAGGCCCTGCGCCGCACCGCCGAACCGATCCTGGCCAGCGGCGGCACCGTCATGCTCGGCGTACTCACGCTGCTGCTCAGCGAACGGGAACTCAACCGCGCCCTCGCCGTGGCCTGCGCCACCGGCATCCTGCTCGCGATGGCCTCGGCCCTGCTGGTGCTGCCCGCCGCCCTGGTGCTCGGCGGACGCCGCCTGTTCTGGCCGCTGGTGCCCGAGGTCGGCAGCCAGGGCCGCGAAGGCCGGATCTGGGGCCGCCTCGGCGCCGCCGTGATCCGCCGCCCGGTGCCCGTCGCGGCGCTGGCCACCCTGCTGCTGGCCGCGCTCGCCCTCGGCGGGCTGGGCCTGCGCACCGGCCTCTCCGAGACCGAGCAGTTCCGGGTCGAGCCGGAGGCGGTGGCCGGCGCGCAGACCCTCGGCCGCGCCTTCCCCGCCGGCACCACCCAACCCGTCGCGGTGATGACCAACCCCGCCACCGTGCCGGCCGTCACCGAGGCCGCCACCGCCGTCGACGGCGTCGCCTCCGCCCGCCCCGGCCCGGCCGGAGACACCGTCGCCCAGATCGACGTCGTCCTCGACGCCGAACCCGGCACCGCCGCCGCGAACCGCACCCTGGTCGCGCTCCGCGACGCCGTCTCCGCCGTACCCGACTCGGCACCCCCGACCCCGGCCGGCGTCGACGAGATCTCCGGCGCCCTGGTCGGCGGCAGCCTCGCCGGAGACTACGACTCCGCCGCCGCCGACGACCGGGACCTCCGGGTGATCCTGCCGCTGATCCTGCTGCTGGTCGCCGCAGTGCTCGTGCTGCTGCTACGCGGCATCATCGCCCCGGTGCTGCTGGTGGTCACCGTCGTCGCGTCGTACTTCGCCAGCCTCGGCGGTGCCTGGCTGCTCTTCGACCACGTCCTGGGCTTCCCCGCACTGGACACCACAGTGCCGCTGCTGGCCTTCGTCTTCCTCGTCGCGCTCGGCGTGGACTACAACATCTTCCTGGTCACCCGGGCCCGGGAGGACGCCCGCGCCACCGGCACCCGCGAGGGCATGCTCTCCGCGCTCCGCGCCACCGGCGGCGTCATCACCAGCGCCGGCATCCTGCTCGCCGCGGTCTTCGCGCTGCTCGGCGTGCTGCCGCTGATCACCCTGACCCAGATCGGCATCATCGTCTGCCTGGGCGTCCTGCTGGACACCCTGCTCGTCCGCACGGTCGTCGTGCCGGCGCTGGCGTTCCTGCTCGGCGAGAGGTTCTGGTGGCCCGGCCGGATCACCCGCGATCAGAACCCCAGGCAGACACACTCCGACATCAGCGCCCGCACGTTGCGCACGTAACCCGGATTGGGGATGGCCAACGGCTGCCCCGGTCGGGCCACCGCCCCGTGACCGAAGTTGTACGCGGCGATCACCGCGTTGAGCAGACAGGAGTCCAGTACGCCCGGGGTGCACAGGCCCGCGTCCAGCCGGTAGTCGGCGTCGAAGTACATGTCACCGATGTACTTGGTGAGCCACGCCAGATAGGTGCCGCCGAGATAGGCGTTGTCCCGGTAGTCCCACACGTCGTAGCTCTGCCCGAACCGCTGGTTCATCCAGGTCGCGGTATCCGGCATCACCTGCATCAGGCCGATGCCCTCGTCGCAGGCGACGATGTTGGACTGCCACCCGCTCTCCTGCCAGGCGGTCGCCTTGATCAGGTCCAGCGGAACGCGGATGTCCGGCGCGGAGGTCGGCCAGTAGGTCCGGCCTGCCGCGTCGGTCAGCGCCGCCTTGGCCTGCGCCCGGCTGGCCTGCTCGCCCTTGTAGGTGGGCTGGCAGCCACTGGGCGCGGGCTTCGGCGGCTTCGGCGGCACGTTGGTCTCCGTCGGCGGCTTCGGCACCGTCCTCGGCGCCGGGGCGCTGCGTCGCGGCGTCGGCTTCACGCTCGCCGTCGGCGACGGCGCGGCAGCCGACCGGGGCGCGGCACCCATCGACTGGACCGCCTTCGGCGTGGGACTGGCCTCGTCCGGCCCGACCGACTCGGTGGCCTGCGTCGGCTCCGTCGCCTCCTGCGGCAACGCGACCGGCGCGGGCACCTCCGTCGCCGGAGCGTCCACACTGGCGCAACCACCCCCGGTCGCCAGCAACAGCCCGGCGAGCAGCGCGACGCCCAGTCTGGTGACGCTCCGTCCCATGTCGACCCCCTTCGGCAGTGACGAGCCCGCCGCACACTAACAGCCCCAGGTCGTGTTTCGTGGCCCGCACATCCACGCCGCCCAGGTCAAGCCCCCTGTCGGCTACACCGTCGGCCCGAAACCCGACTCACGCACCGACCCGGCCGTCACCGCCCGGTCCCGCGTGGCCCACGCGACCATGAACACCGCCGGCCACGCCGCACCCAGCAACACCGCGCCCACCGTTCCGCTGGCCGTGCTCATCCCCAGATAGAGCCGCGCCCCGCCGATCGCGACGACCCCGACCGCCGCGACCGTCCAGGCCGCCACCGCCAACGGCCACCGCGCCCCCCGCGACAGCAACCAGGCCAGCGTGCACAGGCTGGCCGTGACCACCACGTTCTGCGTGGAGAACAGCACCGTCCGTCCGCCGGCGGCCAGGTCGGCCACCACCGCCAACACCACCAGCGGCACGAACGCACCGACCGTGCCCACCACGCTGAGCAGGTCCGCCCGCCACGGCCGGTGCCGCCACGCCTGCACCAGCGCCACCACCGCGACCACCACGATCAGCGACGATCCGCGCAACACCGACACCGCCGCCTGCGTCGCCTCCACCGCGTCCGGCGTACGCCGCGCCGCGAACCACCCCGCGATCGCCCCGTCCACCAGTGACAGACCGCTGTGCCGGACCACCGTCCGCAACGCCCAGGCGATGACCAGACCGACCGCGAACAGCAGCACCACCCCGGCCGCCAGATTCGCCAGCAACGCCCAGGCCGGACCGAGCCGCAGACTGAGCAGGAAGAACAGCAGCCCGTACCGGGCCGACAGCCACCGCAGCGGCGGCAGTCGCGCGGCCCGCGTCACCAGCGCCCGGACCGGGTCCGGGTTACGCCCCAGCCACCGCCCGACCATCACCACCGCGAGCAGCGCCGCGATCAGCACCAGCACCGCGCCGGTGGCCTGCCCGAGCAGCCGGGACACCGTCGCATACGACTCACCCGCCAGGTGCCCCACCAGCACCGACCCACCCACCCAGGTCGCCACCCCGGCCAGGTTCCACGGCGCGAACCGGCGGTACGGCATGCCCGCCGCGCCCGCCAGCCGGGGCACCAGCGTCCGGGCGAACGCCACCCAGCGGGCGGTCAGCACGCCCCGGCCCCCCATCCGCCCGAGCATCGCGTCGGCCCGCGCGCGGCGCTCGCGGGCCCCCACCCCCCGATACACCAGGGGCAACGCCACGTTCTCCACCGCCGAGGTACGCGGCAGCAGGTGGAACGCCTGGAAGACGAAGCCGATGGTCTCGTTGCGCAGCCGGGCCAGCTCGGGTGCGGAGAGCGCACCGACCTGCCGCCCGTCGATCGCCAGCCGACCACCGGTCGGCCGGTCCAGGCCGCCGAGCAGGTGCATCAGCGTGGACTTGCCCGAACCGGACGGCCCGATCAGCGCCACGTAGTCACCGGCCGCCACGGTCAGCGTGACGCCGCGCAGGGCGGGTACCGAGATCCCGTCGAGCTGGTACGTCCGGGAGACGTCCACCGCCTCGATCGCCGGAACCCGGCTCACCCGACCTCCTGGCCGTCCCGGACCTGGTCGGTGCCGCGCACCACGATCCGGTCGCCGGGCTGCACCCCGTCGACGATCTGCACCAGGTCCTGGCCCTGCACGCCGACGGTGACCGCCGCCTGGCCGGCCCGACCCTCGCGGATCAGCCAGACCGTGTCCCGACCGTCGACGGAGAAGACCGCCGAGGCGGGTACGGTCACCGCGTCCGCCGCCTCCCGGACCCGCAGCCGCACCACCGCGTTCATGCCGGGGCGCGGCGCCGGAGCCGGTTCCGCCTCGCCGAACCGCCCCGGGCCGAGAGAGAGCCGGACGCGATAGCTGACCCCGCCCCGGGCCGAGGTGCTGGGTAGCACGTCGATCGACTTCACGGTGGCGTCGTACACGGCACCGGTCACCGCGTCCAGCTCCACCGTGCCGGTCAGCCCGGTCCGGACCAGCAGCACGTCGGTCTCGTCGACCTCGGCCAGCAGACCCAGCTCGCCGGTGTCCACCACGGTCAGCACCGGAGTGCCGGCGGTGACCCGGCCGCCGACCGGGACGGCGGTGTCCACGCCGGCCGGGGGTCCCGCCGGGGCGCCAC
>NZ_SISL01000254.1:0-8530 GCF_004307965.1 Verrucosispora sp. SN26_14.1
GCGCCGAGCCCTCGGCGGTGGCGGACACCGTCCCGCTCAGCGCCGACGCCCTCTTCGCCGCGCTGGCCGCGCACTGGCCCGAGGACGGGGTGCTGGTGCAGGAGTCGCCGTCGAACCTCTCCGCCCTGCGGCGGCGGCTGCGGTTCACCCGGCCCGGTTCGTACTTCACCATGGCCAGCGGCGGGCTCGGCTACGGGCTGCCCGCGGCGGTCGGCATCGCGCTGGCACAACGCGACACCGGCCGACACCGACCGGTGATCGCGGTGATCGGCGACGGCTCGTTCCACTACTCGGTGCAGGCGCTGTGGACCGCCGCCCGACTGCGGCTGCCGCTGGCCGTGGTGGTGCCGGTGAACCAGCAGTACGCCATCCTCAAGGCGTTCGCCGACCTCAAGCAGACGCCCGGCGTACCCGGGCTGGACCTGCCCGGATTGGACATCGCGGCGATCGCGCGGGGCTACGGCTGTGCCGCCACCGTGGTCGACACTCCGGACGGGCTCGGCGAGGCGCTCGGCACCGCGCTGCGCGCCGACGGTCCGACCGTGCTGCCCGTCCCCATCCGCACCGACATCCCCCCGATCTTGTGAAAGGAGGGGTCCCCTACTAACGCCTCGTGCATAGCAGGGGTCCCCTCCTTACATCTCAGCCGGCGACCACGCGGAGCGGGGAACCGCTGAGCACGTCCAGGACGGGGCGCGCGCCCACCGGGGCTTTCAGCGTCACCTCGGCCGGGTGCAGGTTGAGCATCTCGTCGCAGCCGCCGGTCGGCGGCACGACCGTGCCGCCGACCACGATCACGTGGTCCTCTTCCCAGACCAACGGGGTGATCTCGGTGTCGCAGCTGCCCACCCCGAGCCGGTACCTCAGCGTCGTCCCCTCGACCGCCTCGATGTCCTGCGCGCCCACCAGGCCCGGTTCGGGCGTCTCGGACGGCGGCACCGGCGCGGGCGGGGTGGCGACCGCCTCGGGCGCGACCGCGACCCGGGCCACCACCGCGCCGATCTCCGGCACGGTGAACAGCCATGCCGGCACCTGCGCCGCCCCCCGGGCGGTGTGTACCGGCGCGGTACCCAGTTCGACCCTGGTGACGGTGAGCGCGACGCAGTCACCCTGCGGCCGGCTGCCGACCGCGCTGTCCGGTCCACCGCCCGGCGCGGGTGCCGGCGGGATGGCGGGGTCCGTCGGCCCCGGGCAGGCGCCGGGGTCGCCCTGGCGCAGTTCGCGGTACGCCTGCGCCGCGCTGACCAGCGGCACCCGTGCCGACCCGTCCGGGAAGCGTACGGTGCCGTCGGCCGGCTTCCGGTCGGGCAGGTCCACGGTGGCGCGGTACCACCCGGCCTGGAAGGCGGTCTTGGTCTGTGGGGTGAAGTCGGGGTCGCCGACGAGCACGGTGGGTTCCTGCAACGGTACGAATCCCGTGGTCCACGCGTCGTCGGGCTGCCATGCCTGCGCCACCGCCGCCGCCCGCTGGGTGAACGCCCCCTGCCGGTCCTTCGGGCCACCCGACTGGCCGGACGCGGCTCCGGACTCGTCCGGCTCGGTTCCCACCGGAGCGCATCCGGCCACGATCATCATCAGGGGCAGGCCCAACAGGGCGACTGATCGGCGCATACCGGTTCGACGGGTGAACGCCCGACGGGGTTCCGCAGCCGGGGCGGGAACGACTGCGCGCCCCGGTCGTGACGACCGGGGCGCGCAGTACGGGGGTGGAGGTGCCGGGAATCGAACCCGGGTCCTTCGCTGCCTTGTCAGGGCTTCTCCGAGCGCAGCTCGCTGTGCCTCTACTCGGCCCCTCCGATCACGCGAGCGAGTCGGTGTGACGGGCCCAGTCGCTGATTAATCTCGCCGCACGGACCCCGCGACCGGGTCCGGTTGGCCAGCCTTCTAGCTGATGCCGGCTATCTGGGTCGAAGGCGCTCCCAGGCCGACAGACTCACTACTCGCCTCAGGCGGCGAGAGCGAAGTCAGCGCGATTGTTCTTGGCGCTTATTGGTTTCCGACGAACGATTCTCGAGACGACGTCGGCTTCCTCGGCTCGCTTCCCCTGCCGCAACACACGAAGTCGAAACCAGTCACCCCCTCGACGTGCCGCCGGACTCCGGCGACTCCGACAAGCCTAACGCCTGCCGCAACCGGATTCATCCCGAGCCCGGGTCGACCGACCAGGAAAAGGATGATCCGGACAAATCAACTATCCATCCCCTTGCCGCGCCGACCGACGGCCCGCGCGATCTCCCGGTCCGCGTCCCGCTTGGCGAGGTCCTGGCGCTTGTCGTACGCCTTCTTGCCCTTGGCGAGGCCGATCTCCACCTTGGCCCAGCCGTCCTGGAAGTAGACCTGCAACGGCACCAGCGTCAGACCGCTCTCCCGGATCTTGCCGATCAGCCGGTCGATCTCCAGCCGCTTGAGCAGCAACTTCCGGGTCCGCCGGGGCTCGTGGTTGGTCCAGGTGCCCTGGGTGTACTCGGGGATGTGCATCCCGTGCAGGAACATCTCGCCGTCACGTTCCTGGGCGAACGCGTCGACGAGCGACGCCCGCCCGGCCCGCAGCGACTTCACCTCGGTGCCGGTCAACGCCATGCCCGCCTCGTACGTGTCGAGGATGGCGAAGTCGTGCCGGGCCTTCTTGTTGGAGGCGACGACCTTGCGTCCCTTTTCCCGTGGCATCGCCGGCCCCCTCTCTCGTGAACGCTCCCGGCCGGCGACGCGGCCCGCCGCAGAGCGGAGATCATGCTACCCGAACGACAAGGGCCCGCCCGCGCCGTTTATTCCGACGCTGGCGGGCCCTGCCGAGGCTGCCTTAGACCCGCAGGTAGAAGCGGAGGGTGACCCAGGCGGTGACCGCGCTGATCAAACCACCGACACCGGCCATGATCGGGAAGGTCAGCAGGATCTCGCCCCAGCTCACCGGCGCGAAGAGCCCCTGGAGAGCGCTGAGCGCGCCGTCGAAGAGGAACACCTTCAAGGCGACCAGCGCTCCGAGGCCGAGGACCGAGCCGATCAGACCGGCGACCACCGCCTCCAGCACGAACGGTGCCTGGATGAACCAGTTGGAGGCACCGACCAGTTTCATGACCGCGACCTCACGCCGCTTGCTGTACGCCGCCACCTGGATCGTGTTGGCCACCAGCAGCAGCGCCGCGACAGCCATCGCGACGGCCGCGACGAGTGCGATGTTCTGCCCGGCGGTGAAGAGGTTGAAGATCTTGTCGAGCACCTGACTCTGGTCGACGACCTGGTCGACGCCGGCCGTCCCGGTGTACTGGTCGGCGATGGTCCGGTACTGCTCCGGGTCCACCAGCCTGAGCCGGTACGACTCCGGCAGCTGGTCGGCCTTGACCGCGCTCAGCAGGTCCGGCGAGTCGCGGAACATCTCCTGGAAGCGCTGGAACGCCTCGTCCTTGTTGACATAGGTGACCTGCGAGATCAGCGGGTCGGCCTCCAGTTGGCCGGCGATCGCGGTCCGCTGCTCCTCGGAGACATCGGCCTCAAGGAAGATCGAGACCTCGATGTTCTCGAAGTAGAGCTGCTTCATGTCGGCGACCTTGGTGTAGATCAGGCCGCTGGCGCCGAGCATGGTCAGCGAGACCCCCATCGTGATGATCATCGCGATGGTCATGGTCACGTTGCGCCACAGTCCGACCAGTACCTCGGACAGGACGTATTTCATCCGCATCGGGATTTCCTCCGGCTCTCCGGCGTGAGGTGTTCGTCGTCAGATCGGGGTGCGGTGGGTTGCGCTCGTCACCCGTAGACGCCGCGGGCCTGGTCGCGAACGATGCGCCCACTCTCGATCTCGATGACGCGGCGCCGCATCTGGTTCACGATGTTGGAGTCGTGCGTGACCATCACGACGGTCGTGCCGGTGCGGTTGATCCGGTCCAGCAGGCGCATGATCTCGATGGAGGTGTCCGGGTCCAGGTTTCCGGTCGGCTCGTCCGCCAGCAGGATCAGCGGGCGGTTCACGAACGCCCGGGCCACCGCCACACGCTGCTGCTCACCACCGGAGAGCTCGTGCGGGTAACGGTGCTCCTTGCCGCCGAGACCGACCAGCTCCAGGACCTCCGGCACGACCCGGCGGGCCACCGCCTTGGTCTTGCCGATCACCTCGAGCGCGAAGGCCACGTTCTCGTACGCCGTGCGGTTCGGCAGCAGCCGGAAGTCCTGGAAGACGCAGCCGATCGAGCGACGGAAGTGCGGGCGCTTCCAGGAGCGCATCGACGTCACGTCCTTGCCGTTCACCACGACGCGACCCTTGTTGGGGGCCACCTCGTGGAGCAGCATCTTGATGATCGTGGACTTGCCGGAGCCGGATGGGCCGATGAAGAAGACGAACTCGCCCTTGTCGATCGACACGGACACGTTGTCGAGCGAAGGCCGCGACGCCTTCGGGTACGTCTTCGTCACTTGCTCAAGCTGAATCACGGGTGGTGAGTCTACGCGGTGTAACTGTCGTGCCAAGTCCCACGCCCCGCCGTTGCGGGCCATGTCATCTAATCAGCACGTCAGGTGGAGATCGATGCTGCAATCCGCCCACGATCGATCACGCACTGTCGCCGGCCAGTTGCTGCTGCTTGCGCCAGCGGATGCCCGCCTCGATGAAGGAGTCCAGCTCACCGTCGAAGACGGAACTCGGGTTGCCGGTCTCCTGCTCGGTCCGCAGATCCTTCACCATCTGATAAGGGTGCAGAACGTACGACCGCATCTGGTCGCCCCAGGAGCCCGCCGCGTCGGTCTTCAGGCCCTGGAGCTTGGCCTGCTCCTCCTGGCGCTTGCGCTCCAACAGCCGGGCCTGGAGCACCCGCAACGCCGACGCCTTGTTCTGGAGCTGCGACTTCTCGTTCTGGCAGGTCACCACGATGCCGGTCGGAATGTGCGTGATCCGCACGGCGGAGTCGGTGGTGTTGACGCTCTGTCCACCCGGTCCGGACGACCGGTAGACGTCGATCCGCATCTCGTTCTCGGGGATGTCGATGTGGTCGGTCTGCTCCACCACCGGCAGCACCTCGACCCCGGCGAAGCTGGTCTGCCGCCGGCCCTGGTTGTCGAACGGACTGATCCGCACCAGCCGGTGGGTGCCCGACTCCACGCTGAGCGTGCCGTACGCGTACGGCACCTTCACCGTGAAGGTGGCCGACTTCAGGCCCGCCTCCTCGGCGTAGGAGGTCTCGTAGACCTCCGTCGGGTAGCCGTGCCGTTCCGCCCAGCGCAGGTACATCCGCAGCAGCATCTCGGCGAAGTCCGCCGCGTCCACGCCACCGGCGCCGGCCCGGATGGCCACCAGCGCCTCCCGGGAGTCGTACTCGCCGGAGAGCAGGGTGCGGACCTCCATCTCCTGGACGGCCTTGCCCAGTCCGGCGATCTCCGTCTCGACCTCGGTGAGCACACCGGAGTCGGCCTCGGCTTCGGCGAGCTCCAGCAGCACGTTCGCGTCGTCGATCCGCGCGCGCAGGCTGCCGAGCTTGTCGATCTCCCCGTTGACGTAGGAGAGCTGGGAGGTCACCTGCTGCGCCCGGGCCTGGTCGTCCCACAGGTCCGGGGCGGACGCCTCCTGCTCCAGGCGGGCCTTGTCCGCGCGCAGGCGATCGAGGTCGAGCACCGCCTCGATGTTGCGCAGGGTGGCGTCGAGGTCCTTGAGCTGTTCGGCGTAGTCGGCAGCGGTCACGACAGACAAGACTACTGCTCGGGCGAGGAGTGAGCTTGCGAGCCCCGCAGTCCCGGGCCAAATACCCCCTGCCCGGGCGGGTCGTCAGCCGACGGGGGCGCTCTTGAGCCAGGTCAGGGCGGCCTTGTGGTAGGCCACGGCGAACTCCAACGCGCTGGCGTCGAAGTTGTCGCCTTCCTTCTTGGCGCTCTTGACCTGCTCACGGACCCGGGCCAGGGCCTCGGTGTGGTACTCGTTGGCCGCCACCTGGAGGTTCTTGAGCTGGCTCGACGAGTGCAACTGCCCGAAGGCGATACGCAGGGCGATCGGGTTGCGGATGGTGTCCCGCCCGGGGTCCTCCGCGAGCCAGCGGGAGAATGTCCGCTTGCCGGCGGCCGTGATCGCGTACGGTTGACTCATCCGCGGCCCGGGTTTGCCCAGCCGGACGAAGCCCCGCTCGGCCAGCACCGGCAACTCCCGGTAGACCTGGCTGCGGGTCATCGACCAGTACGGCGCCAGTCGGCGCTCGGCGGCGGCCATCAACTGGCCACCTGTCATGGGTCCCTCGTGGAGCAGCCCGAGTAGGGCCGCCGCCGTGGGGTTGACTCCGGATTCCGCCATGCCGCTTACGCTGCCACTTTGCTGAGCCGGCGTCCAGGATTTCACCGTTTCGCCACCCATTGGGGTTTCCTATGTGCACTGTCGGCGCACGACGGTGCCCCGCAGCCGCCCCACCTGCACCGTTCCGGCCACCCACACCCCCGGCACCCACCCCGACGCCGAGGCCCGGATGTAAGGAGGGGTCCCTTCCTATACACGAGGCGTTAGCAGGGGGCCCTTCCTTACATCCGGTTACGTCGCGCTACCTCTCAGCCCATGTGGGGGTAGGTGTGGTCGGTGGGCGGCACGAAGGTCTCCTTGATCGTCCGGGGCGACGTCCAGCGGACCAGGTTGTGCCAGGAGCCGGCCTTGTCGTTGGTGCCGCTGGCCCGGGCGCCGCCGAAGGGCTGCTGCCCGACCACCGCGCCGGTCGGCTTGTCGTTGACATAGAAGTTGCCGGCCGCGTACCGCATCCGCTCGGCCACCGCCTCGACCACCCGGCGGTCGGTGGCGAAGATCGACCCGGTCAGGGCGTACGGGGCGATCGACTCGGCCTGGGTGACCACGTCGTCGAAGCGGGTGTCGTCGAAGACGTGCACGCCGAGGATCGGGCCGAAGTACTCGGTGGTGAAGGTCTCGTGGGCGGGATCGCCGCACTCGAAGATCGTCGGGCGGACGAACCAGCCGACCGAGTCGTCGGCGGTGCCGCCCGCGATGACCCGACAACTGTCGTCGCCGGAGATCAGGTCCAGCGCGGCGGTGTGCCGGGCGAACGCCTTGTCGTCGATGACCGCGCCGCCGAAGTTGCGGAAGTCGGTGACGTCGCCGTAGGCGAGCCCGTCCGCGGTGGCGGCCAGCCGGTCGCGCAGGCCGCCGTCCCAGACCGACCGCGGCACGTACGCCCGGGAGGCGGCCGAGCACTTCTGGCCCTGGTACTCGAAGGCGCCCCGGATCAGCGCGGTGTGCAGGGCGTCGACGTCGGCGCTGGGGTGCGCCACGACGAAGTCCTTGCCGCCGGTCTCGCCGACCAGCCTCGGGTAGCCGCGGTAGCCGGCGATGTTCTCCCCGACCGTGCGCCACAGGTGCCGGAACACCTTCGTGGAGCCGGTGAAGTGGATGCCGGCCAGGTCGGGGTCGGCCAGCACCACGTCGGAGACCTCCTCGCCCCGACCGGTGACCATGTTGATCACGCCGGGCGGTAGCCCGGCCGCCTCGAACAGCCGCATGGTGAAGTGCGCCGCGAACTGCTGCGTCGGGCCTGGCTTCCAGACCACGGTGTTGCCGAGCAGGGCCGGTGCCGAGGGCAGGTTCCCGGCGATCGCGGTGAAGTTGAACGGGGTGACCGCGTAGACGAAGCCCTCCAGCGGCCGGTGGTCGAACCGGTTCCACACCCCGGGCGAGGACATCGGCTGCTCGGCGAGGAGCTTGCGGGCGAAGTGCACGTTGAACCGCAGGAAGTCGATGAACTCGCAGGCGGCGTCGATCTCGGCCTGCACGGCGGTCTTCGACTGGCCGAGCATGGTGGCCGCGTTGAGGGTGTCGCGCCACGGACCGGCGAGCAGTTCGGCGGCGCGCAGGAAGATCGCCGCGCGCTCCTCGAAGGGCAGGGCCCGCCAGCCGGGGGCGGCCTCCTTGGCCGCCGCGACGGCGGCCCGCGCGTCGTCCCGGGTGGCGTGCCCGGTCACCCCGAGCACGTGCGCGTGCCGGTGCGGCTGGACCACGTCGATCGGGTCGCCGCCGGCCATCCGCTGGGTGCCGGCGATGGTCATCGGCAGGTCGATACGCTCGGCGGCGAGTTCGGTCAGCCGCCGTTGGAGCCGTTCCCGGTCGGTGCTGCCCGGCTCGTAGGCGCGTACCGGCTCGTTGTGTGGCTCGGGTACGGAGAACACGGCGTCCATCAGGGCTCCTGGCGATCTCGACGGCGATGGCGAACCCGTCCCGCGATGGCGGGACGCGGTGACGAAACCGTCCCACGGTGGCGGGACCTGGGCCAATACTCCCACGTCCAGCCTCTGTCGATCACACCCCGACCGCCCGACGACCGTCGATCAGGAGGCACTTCTCCTTCTCCGGCATGGATTCGTGCCCCAATGGGGCGTACGGCCGAAGAAAGACAGGCGGCGTGGGCGGCGCTCGGGCTTCGGGCCGGTCATCGGGCGGGACGCGTACGCTGGGTTGCCGGTGACGTACCCGGGCCAGGTCGTCGGGCCCGGCGGTGAAGGGAAGACGATGAGCGACCAGCCCGGCGGTTCGACCGCTGCGCAGCCCTGTATCTTATACACATAT